>CAZEUJ010000010.1:0-25765 GCA_964514525.1 uncultured Dehalococcoidaceae bacterium | reverse complement strand
ATACCGTTCTGCCGGGCGCTGTGCCCGTTCTGCTGCTTCAACCGCTACCTTTTCCAGGAAGATTTAGCACGCCGCTACTTCGTCGATCTGAAGAAGGAGCTGGAGTTATATATCGGGCGGGGCTTCAGGTTTTCCAGCATTTATTTCGGCGGGGGAACGCCTACGGTGCTTATGGACGAGCTTTTGAGGTTTATCGAACACATACACGAACAGTTCAACGTAGGCGAAATTTCGCTAGAGACAACGCCACGGGAATTAAGTGAAACGAACATCGGGCTTCTAAAGAAGGCGGGGATTAATCGCCTATCTATAGGGGTGCAGAGCTTCGATGAAAAAGTTCTTAAAGCGATGGGGCGGGTCAACGGCCCGGCGGGGGAGGTTAAAAGCCGTTTACTAAAGGCGGAGGGACAGTTCTCCACCCTGAACGTGGACTTCGTTTTCAACTTCCCGGGGCAAAGCCTCGAGCAGTTTAAGGCGGACGTGGCGGCCTTTAAACAGCTGGGCATCGACCAGGCGACGTTCTACCCGCTGATGGCTTCGCCGCATAAGAAAGACGCGCTGGAACGCCGGTTCAACCGGGTGGATAACTCCCGCGAAAAAGAGTTTTATAACATCATACTGTCAGAGCTTTACCGGGGCGGGTATAACGCTTCCACGGCATGGTGCTTTTCGCGCGGCGAGCGCATGATCGACGAATATATTATAGAGTCGGACGACTATATCGGCATCGGCGCGGGTTCGGTGAGCATCGTTCAGGGCAAATTCCTGGTCAACTCGTTTTCACTCGACCGGTATCACGAACTAACCAGCGCCGGGCAGTTCCCCATAGCGGGGTGGCGGCAGCTTACGCCAAAGGAGAACCAGCGTTATTATTTGTTAACCAAGTTATTCGGTATGAAGCTGGACAGGGCGGCTTTTCGAGAACGGTTCGGCGGGGATATCAGCAGCAAGCTGCGGGCGGAGCTTGGTTTCTTTAAAACCTTCGGGCTGGTAGCCGGGAACGGCCAATTGCGCGTCACCGAAAAGGGAATGTACCCGGTAAGCGTGATGATGCGGGAGTTCTTCGGCGCGCTTAATACGCTGAGGGAATACTGCATAGAGAAGCAGATTTAATTTTTGGCGTTTTACCTCACCCCCTGACCCCCTCTCCAATCAGATACATTCATTAGACCGATAGATGGTTTTGACTGGATAGTAGGGAGGAAAAATCTAAGGGATAAGCCGCAGATGAGACTAGGGCGGCGAGGGTGGGAATAGATAACAACCGAAGGGGGGATAAGGGGCTGGATTCCAGCTTTCGCTGGAATGACACATTCCCCTCCGAGATTCTTCGCTATGCTCAGAATGACAGGAGTAGAATTTAACTACTTTATTTTCCGGCGACGTGAATGCCGGCGGCGCCGAAAAGAAGGGGACGGTAGCCGACATCCCGGAAGCCGGAGGACAGTAATAACTCCCGGACTTCCGTAGGGGAGTAGAAACGCGCCGCCGATTCCGCCAGATAACGGTAGGCGGCCCGGTTACCGGAAAGCAATATCCCCACCGGTTTCATAAAAGCCCGCAGGTAGAGATGAAAAAGCGCCCGGATAATGCCGTTTTCCGGCTGGCTAGACTCCACGATAACGTACCGCCCGCCCGGCCGCAAGACTCTGATAACCTCGGCAAGGTGGGGGCGGCAGAGGGGATTCTTATAGGTCAGGTTGCGGAAGGCAAAAGATATTCCCACGACATCGAAGTAAGCGTCAGAAAAGGGGAGACGTGTGGCTTCCCCATGGATAAACTCCACTCTGTCCCCGACGCCCGCCCTCATGGCTTTACGCCTTGCCAGCGCCAGCATCGGCGGGCTGTAGTCCAGTCCGCTAATGACAACGCCTTTATCGGCAAGTCGGGCAAGGTTTATAGAGAGGTCGCCGGTGCCGCAGGCGAGGTCGAGAATATGCCGCGGTTTACCGTCAAGGCAGACTAACGCCGCGAGTCGCCGCCAGTGCCGGTCCTGCCCCAGAGTAACAATACGGTTAACGAGGTCATAGCGCGGAGGAACCGCCGTGAACATGCCATAAAGCGGCGCAGGGGTTTGGAGAAGTCCTGAGCTTTCCATAATTTAACCGAAGACGCGGGCAAGAATATAGCCAATACCTAGCAGTACCTGCGTCAGCAGCACCGTCATAACGTTAGCCGCCATGCCCGGCATAAGCCGGCGGGGGTCGTCATAATGCAAGGCTCCGTTGATAGCCCGCACGGTAAGCGGCAGAGAAAGCAAGGCCAGCAGGGCCCAGACGGGTATGAACCCCGCTGCCACCCAGGCAATTATCCAGATATATACGGCGATGGCGACGACCGAGTAAAAGACAGCCGCCCGTTTCTTGCCGATGCTGATGGGCAGTGTCTTACGACTTGCCCGGGTATCGGCTTCAGCGTCCGGCAATTCATTGAGCAGCAGCAGGTTGTGCACCAGAAAAGCGGAGGGGACACAGGCTACTGCCGCGGTGGCAGTATAAGCACCGGCCTGGGCAAAATACAGGCCGAGTATGGGCAGGGCACCCAAACCGGCGCCGGCCACCCACTCCGGCCAGGGGCGCTTGAGGATGAAGGGACTGTAAAGCAAAATAAAAAATACCGCCACGACGAGCAGCGGCAGCAACTGCCAGCCGCGGATAAGGATAACAACAAAATAAATACCGATAGGCACCGCCAACAATAACATGATTATTCCCAGCCAAAGAACCTGCCGGGGGGTGAGGAGGCCGGCGGGGAGGATACCGCTCCCGCCGCTGAAGGGAGTACGCCTGGCGGCAAGGTCAACGCCGCTGCGGAAATCAAAGTAGTCATTGAGGATATTGACGCTGGCATGGGTCAGCACCAGACCGATACCGGCGAGCAGGGCATGCCACAAGTTGAAATAGCCATCGTACCAGGCGATAGCCGTACCCAGAAAAGCCAGCGCCACCGATAGCGTCAGGAATTGGGGGCGGGTCTCCAGAAACCAGACCTTAAATCCCTTCAACTCGCTCCTTATTAATCTAAAAAAGGCGCCCAAAAAGAAAGGCCGGGAAGCCATTCCTGGACAAAAAGCTCACCCGACCTTTTCATGACACGAGCATATCATGGCACAAATATGCTATTAAATCAATCGAAGGTTGCCGTAAAAAGCCACAGCCCTGATTGACTGCCTCGTGTCCCAAAGACCCGACGGCGGTATTTCAGACCGGGATAAGGCTATTTGGATTGTTGATAGAAGGGAGACTGCTCCACATGCCGTTCTTTTAACGTCAGGAAGGCATCATCCAGAGCAATAACTTCCTGCTTAACCTTATCTTCAAGGTTAGCCAGCTTTTCGTCGACGTCATTAATGCGGTCACGGAGGGCATCGGCGGCGCGTGCAGCCTCTTCTCTGACCTTAGCGACGGCGGCATCGGCGGCTTTCTTGGCCGCTTCAGCGGCCTTTTCGCCGGCTTCCTTAGCCATATCAGCGGCGTCCCTGGAATCCTTGGCAGCCTCCTGAGCCAGCCTGACAGCCTCCTCGACCCGTTTGATATAATTCTCAAGCTCATCGAGAATTTCGGGGAGGGGCTTGGTCATAATCTTCGGTTGCGGCGCTTCAGCTACCGCTGTCTTTTTAGCATCTTTGTTCATTTCACTATCTCCTCACACTCTCGTGTTCATTATATTTTTTATTATATCATGTTTACCAGAGTATTTTCGTAATAAGGACAATCTTTTCTACCAAGCCGGACTAACGGGCCTGGCCGGAGCCAGAGCTAACCCGTCTTTTTCGGACTAAATTACCTCTTTTACTAGTACGGTCGTAAGGCGGACAAGCCAACACTGATGGCTACCGAGCCAAAGACGGCAGCCAACATAGCCACAACCAGGAACATGATAAATTGCCAGGAACCGAGCACTTTTCTTACCAGGGCGGTGGGAATAGCGGCGGCAGCTTTAACACCGGCTTCCTCGGCGGCCCTAGCGGCGGCCTCGGCGGCGGCAATGGCCTGCTTGGCAACCTGTTCAGCCCTGGCGGCGGCGGCTTCCGTGGCCCGTCTGGCTTCTTCGGCGGCGGCGCGCGCAGCCCTGGCGACCTCTTCGGCACGCCGGGCGGCTTCTTCGGCGGCCCGCTTGGCCTCTTCCGCCTTCCGGGCGGCTTCCGCACCGGCGGCTTTTATGGCCGATTCGGCGGCAGTTTCAGCCTCACGAGAGGCTTTTTTAGCCGCGATGGCAGCCGCTTCGGCGGCTTTAGCCAGGTCTTCCGCCCGTTTGACCAGCTCATGAAGAGTTTGGGAGGCAGCTTCAATAGCTTCGTCACCGGCGAGATCGGCCTGGACGCCCTTTTTACGGGTCTTATCGGCAGCCGCAAGTCCTTTAGCAGCGGCGTCTTTGGCTTCACGACCGGCTTCATCGACTCTCTCGGCGAGTCGGCCGGTTATCTTGGCGGCAGCTTCAATAGCTTCATCACCGGCGATATCAGCCGCCTGAGCCCTGATTTGTACGGCGTCGGCGGCCTGGAAAGCACTGGCGGCAGTCCGCTTGGCTTTGCGTCCGGCCTGCTCGGCTTTAATGGCGGTTTCCCCCGTCATAGATTTAGCCAGTTCAGCACGGGCGGCCTTGGCCTCTTTGGCGTCCTCGTCGGCCTGTTTGCCGGCGGCATTAGCAACTTCGATGGCCTCTTGAACGGCCTGGGTAGCCTGAACAGCCAGACTCTGAGCGCGGGCAGCGGCTTCTTCGGCAGCTTTTTCCGCGGCAGCGGCGGCGGCCTTGGCGGCCATATCCAGTTCTTCCGCCTTCCTGGTGGCTTCTTCGGCGGCAAACTTGGCGGCCTCGGCGGCTTCCATAGCGGCCTTCATAGCCTCATCGGCGGCAGCCCTGGCAGCCTCGGCGGCTTGTTCAGACTTTTTAACAGCCTCTTTAGAGGCAAGGGTAGCCGCCTTTCCAGCTTCCTGAGCGAGGCGAGCGGCTTCCTCAGCCCTGGCGGCAGCGCCAGCCGCAGCTTCCTCGGCGGATTTCATGGCCTCTTCGGCAGCGAGTTTGGCGGCCTCAGCCGCTTCTTCAGCTCTCCGAGCCGCTTCTTCGGCGGCGGCGGTAGCGGCTTCTCCAGCCGCTTTCGCCATTCTGGAAGCTTCCTCGGCTTTTTTAGTTGCTTCCGCGGCCGCTTTCTGAGCGGCCTTGCCGGCTGCCTCAGCGGCAGCCCTGGCGGCGGCGCTGGCGTCCTGAGCTTTTTTAGCGGCTTCATCAGCGGCCTTGCGGAAGTCGGCCAAGGCAGCCTTGGTGCTGGCACCAGCCTGTTCGGCTTTACGCCCGGCTTCCTCGGCGGCAGCCCGGGCGGCCTTAGCTACTTCTTCGGCTTTAGCGGCCGCTTCCGCAGCGGCCCGGGTAGCTTTTTCAGCCGCCATCTGGCCCGCCTGACGGGCTTCTTCAGCCCGTTTTTCCGCCTCGGTGGATGCCCGATGGGCGTCGCTGGCAGCCTGTTTGGCGGCCCTGGCAGCTTCCTCGGCTTTCCTGGCCGCTTCCGCCGCCGCCCGGATGTTATCATCCATCTCATCGAGAATCTGCGGGAGCGGTTTGCTCATTATTTTGGCAGGTTGAGCAGGCACCTTCTTTTCAGCTACTTTAATATTTTTATCAACCATGACAGATGCCCTCCTTCGCTACTTCTGATTGTTAACGACATTATTAGCAATAAATAATATTATACCTACTTTAAATAAACGTCAAGATACCTTGCATCGACAGGGAAAAATAACGAAACGTCCCACCCTCAGCGGGACACCGAGGAGACTATTTATATTAAGAATCGTAATATAACCTTATCAAAACATGCATATTCAATGCATGATATAAACCAACATGAATCATAGCACTATTATAAATAGGTGTCAATAAATACTACCTACTTATATTATATAAATTTGTAACGATTTTTATGGCTGGAGAGGGGAATACTTCAAAGGCCTCGCCGACAAAAAAATCCAATAATGGTATAATTCATCCAGCGGAGAGTATATCTCCCTGATTTTTTATAATTGACATAACATAGGGAGAACTAAATACCTATGTCCGGAGAAACAATACTGTGGATAGTTTTCGGCGTACTGATACCGGCGATGCTGGCCCTAGACCTAGGGGTCTTCCACCGCAAAGCCCATGCGGTAAGAGTCAAAGAAGCTTTGATATGGAGCTGCGTCTGGATTTCCCTGGCGCTGTTATTCGACCTGGGTGTCTACCTGTTAGTAGGCCATGAAAAAGCACTGAATTTCCTCACCGGCTATCTGATCGAGGAGTCCCTCAGCGTTGATAACCTCTTCGTATTCCTGCTGATATTCACCTATTTCTGCGTCCCGGCGGCCTATCAGCACCGCGTTCTCTTCTGGGGCATTATGGGGGCTATCGTCATGCGCGCCATCTTCATCGTCACCGGGCTAACGCTGCTGGCGAACCTGCACTGGATAGTCTATATCTTCGGGGCTTTTTTGATATATACCGCCTTAAGGCTGGCCTTCAAGAAAGAAAGCGAAATAAAACCGGAAAAGAACCCCATCTTACGGCTGTTCCGCCGGTTCGTACCACTGACCAAAAAATACCACGGGGAGCATTTCCTGGTGAAGGGGAGGGGGCGGCGGCTGGCAACGCCACTCCTGATGGTGCTGGTGGTCATTGAGACAACGGATATCATCTTCGCGGTGGACTCCGTGCCGGCCGTCCTGGCGATAACACAGGACCCGTTTATCGTTTATACTTCAAATATCTTCGCCGTGATGGGACTGCGGTCGCTCTATTTCGCCCTGGCGGGCGTTATACAAAAGTTCTACTATCTTAGCTACGGCCTGGCCGCTATCTTGGGCTTCCTGGGACTGAAAATGGTAACCTCCGATTTTATCGAGGTGCCAGTGGCAGTATCCCTGGGGGTGGTGGTGGGCATACTGGCTATCGCGGCGCTGGCGTCGGTGTTTCTTCGCAAGAAAGTCTCCAAGATGGAGGCCAGCGGGGAGGAATGATATGGAAGAGAAGAAAACAGGGGGGTGGGGGAAGAAACTAAGAGCGCAGTTCATGGCGGGCCTGCTCGTTGTCGTACCGGTAGCCGCCAGCATCCTCATACTTGTATGGGTCTTTACCACCATAGACGATATCTTGCAGCCAATTATTAAAGCCATCGCAGGACGCGAAATACCGGGGGTGGGTTTCGGGGTAACGATAGTATTGATTTACCTTGCCGGGGTAATCGTGAGGAATGTTATCGGAAAATGGTTAATGAAAAAGGGCGATTCTTTAATGATGAGGGTGCCGGTATTCCGCGGCCTTTACACAGGCATCCGGCAAATAGTACAGAGTGTTACCGTTCCCGATAAAACCAGCTTTATGCAGGTGGTGCTTGTGGAATTTCCCCGTAAAGAAATGTGGACGGTGGGTTTCGTCACCAAGGAACTGACCGCCGCCAACGGAGAGAAACTGGTCAACGTACTGATTCCAACATCGCCCACGCCCTGGTCAGGTTTCTTTCAAATATTGAAAGAAAAAGATGTCATCCGGACGCAGATATCCATTGAAGACGCGGTGAAAATGATTGTCTCCGGCGGCATGACCACACCCCCTAATTTCCCGAGCATGATTAATATATAGCCGGCAGGGGAGTGCCTACTATCCCCGGTTCAATCCTTTTTTAAGCAGTTCATCAAAGGCGGCGAACCATTTCACCTTGATATCATCGTTCCAGGACGGGTCGAAACTGGGGAACTTATCAAGCAATTTACCGTTCCACGAATTATTATTCGGCATTTCGTCCGCTTCTTGTGGAACTAGCCCGTTCCGTTTTGTCCTCCCAACGCCTTTTTTAGCCAATACTTTAGCCCCGGCAGCAGTATGGACGGAACGGGTGCGTTTAATAATAAACGGCGATATGGGCATACCGGCATCGCCGGAAATAGCGATGAAGAATTTAACGCACTTGCGGCTGACATCATCGGTCAACTGAAAGGCGTTATGAAAAACCTCTTCCAGCTGCGAATAGGTAGCGCTTTCGATATCAATAGAGCTTTTCAAAACGAAAGCGTAGGCCTGGGAAGTAACGTTGCGGAGGAGCTGCGCGCGTGGCTCTCCCCTGGCCAGGACCAGCGGTTTAAGCTGGTCGGTGGGCTTACCGTTGGCATCGATAAGCGCCAGGAAACGCAGGGCGGCCATGAGCTGCGTGCCGGTGCTGCCGGAAAGGATATCCCCCCAGTAAGAGCGGTCGATGCGCGACGGCAGGCGCTGCTGGAGGCGATCGATAAAGTTACGGAAAGTGCGGTAAGAAACGTAAGGAGGCAGGTGTTTGCGTCCTTTTTCATTAGTCAAGGCATATCCTCCGCTTATTTGACTATTATATTCCAAAAGAAAAAGGGATACAAGAGTGTTCTAAAAAATCTATGGAATTTTTTCAGGACATGAAAGAAATAGAAAGGACAATAATTGTGGGATACTCCTAGAACGTTATACCATAGTCCAGTGTTCTCGAACAAACGATAGCTAAACGGCACAAAAATTAAAACAGGAGGCAAAGAAAAAAATGGGGACAGCAATCGAGTATCAGAAACTGATGACGGAAATCGTTTACATCAACCTGCCCGGGCCGGAGGAGCCGGCACCCAACATGACCGGCGGAGAGTTGCTGCACGGCTTTCTGGCCGAGCTACACCGGATCGGCAACCCGGAGTTCCGCGAGCACCTTAACTCCCTGTGCAACAAGTGGAACATCCGCTACCGCGACCAGAGAAAATAAGAACCACAATCCAATATATATAAATAGGTAATAACCTGTCAGGTTAGTCCCGATAAAATCGGGACGAAGGAGGATCAAAATGAAAAAGGACAGGATTGCGGCCATCGACGTCGGCACGACCAAGGTATGCACCATCATGGCCGATATCAACGACAGGGAACATCTCCGCGTTCTGGGCGTCGGCGTGACCCCGTCGCACGGACTCCATAAGGGGCTGGTAGTAAATATTAATGAAGCGAGGGAGTCGATAAAGAAATCGGTAAGGCTGGCCGAGCAGATGGCGGGCCGGCGGCTGGAATCGGCCTATATCGGCGTCACCGGCCGGCATATATCATCGGTAAACAACCGGGGCTCCGTCGCCATCACGCGGAACAACCAGGTGGTACACACCGACGACCTGAAGCGCGTCCTCGACGTAGCCCGCGCCATTAAAGTGCCGTCGGAGCAGAGGCTGCTTCACGTAATTCCCCGCGAATATACGGTCGACGGGCAGAACGGGGTCAGGAACCCCATCGGCATGCACGGCTTCCGCCTGGACGTGGAAACCCACATCATCACGGCGGCCGTAACGTCCATCCAGAACCTGACGAAGTGCGTCCGCAGCATCGGCGTGGATGTCGAAGACCTCGTTATGGAACCCCTGGCCAGCGCCGAGGCGGTGCTGACCCCGGAGGAGAAACAGGAAGGCGTCCTGCTAGCGGATATGGGCGGAGGCACGACCGACCTGGCCCTCTTCAAGGACAACACCATTTATCATACCTCGGTGCTGCCGGTAGCAGGCTACCAGGTGACACGGGATATTTCAGTGGGGCTGGGCATCACCTTCGAACTGGCCGAGGAAATGAAAAAGAAATACGGCGATGTCACGCCGCTGGATGAGACAAGCACCGTTAAAGACATAGCCATCACCGGGGACGGGCACAGCATTTCCTACCAGGACCTTTCCGATATCATCCGCGTACGCATTGAGGAAATGCTCCGGCTGATGATACTGGAACTCCCGCAGCAGGACTACCGCAAGCTCATCCCGGCGGGGCTGGTTATTACGGGCGGCAGCGCCAACCTGCCCGGAATCGCTGAACTGGGCGAAAGCATCACCAGAATGCCGGTAAGGGTAGGCAACCCGATCAACCTGCCCGGAGTCTCGGATTCCCTGAACAATCCAGCTTTCGCTACGGGCGTCGGTCTTCTGCTATGGAAGCTAAGAAATCAGGGTTCGACAGTCTCCCAGGCAAAAGACGGCGGCCTGCGCCGGCTGCTGACACGGATGTTCAAACTCTTTCGTTAAAGCGCTTCATTATTCATAAATATTTTAATTTAGTATGGAGGATAAATATGGCAAGGTCTACTTCAGTTCACAGCGGAGCCAGAATTAAAGTCATCGGCCTGGGAGGGTCGGGGTGCAATGCCGTCACCAGGATGGTGCGCGAGCAGCTACATGGCGTGGAATTTATCGCCATGAACACAGATGCCCAACATCTGGAAATTACCGAAGCCACGCAGCGCATACAGATCGGCGAGAAACTCACCCGCGGCCTGGGTGCCGGTGGCGACCATACCATCGGCCATAAGGCGGCCGAGGAAAGCCGGGACCTGATCCGGGATGCCGTCAGCGGGTCGGACATGATTTTTATTACCGCGGGCATGGGCGGCGGCACCGGCACGGGGGCAGCGCCGATCGTGGCGGAAATGGCCAAACAGACAGGAGCGCTGACCATTGCCGTGGTCACCAAACCCTTCACGTTCGAGGGGACGCACCGCAGCAAAACGGCCGAGGACGGTATAAACGGCCTGATGGAAAAAGTGGACACATTAATTATTATACCTAACGACCGTCTGCTCGATTTATGCGACCAGAAAATGAGCGTCGACGGTGCCTTCAGACTGGCTGACGAGGTATTACATCACGGCGTTCAGGCTATCGCCGAGGTGATTACCGTACCAGGCCTGATCAACCTCGATTTTGCCGATGTACGGACGATAATGAAGGACGCCGGCCCGGCCTGGATGTCCATCGGGAGAGGGACAGGGCAGAACCGCGCCGTAGATGCCGCCAAGCAGGCGCTAGCCAGCCCACTACTGGACGTCTCCATGCAGGGCGCCAAAGGGGTGCTTTTCAATATATCCGGCGCCAACCTCACCCTCTACGAAGTAAACAACGCGGCCGAGGTCATCCGAAAGGCGGTCGACCCGAGCGCCAATGTTATCTTCGGGGTCGTCATGGATGCCAACATGGGTAACGACGTACGGCTGACACTGGTCGCGACGGGATTCGCCACCCGGGAGATGATGGCCAGCGCCAATAAAGAAAAAGAACTGGCGAGGATTTTAAAGGGGATAGAAGACGATGAGCTGGACATGCCTTCTTATCTGCGGCAGCGCAAAGACTACCCGGTACATAAGACAGCCCCGGTAAATAAATTCTATAACTAGTAAATACCAGTAACGACCGTGGAAAGGAGCCCCATGGCAACTACACAATTAACCAAACAAACCGACCAGCCATGCCTGTGCCAGTTGATAAAAACTCTTATCAAAAACCGCTGTGGTTTAGCGCTGCTGCGCTTCTTCATTGCACACCCCAACGGGCGCTTTAGCAAGCTCGCCATCGTCCATGCCATCGACGATAACAACAGCAGGCCGGAGATCGAGAAGAATTTAATGCAACTGGTACATGACGGCATTTTAATGATCAATATTGAGAACGATATCAGCTTTTATCTGCTTACCCGCGAAGGTGCCGTGCGACAGGTCGTCCTGGAAATGGGCGAATTCGACTGGCGGCACTGGCAGCTGGTACTGGACCAAATATAAGACGCCTCCCGACAACAATATTATCAGGAGTCTGGAAAAATATGGTAATATATCAAAAGAGTCAGGTCAGGAAACTACCCAGACCGGTCCAAGACTTTCTGAAACGTAGGTTCAATCTGCCCGAGGAATACCTGAAAATATTAAGATGCCTGGAGAATACCGGGCAGGACAGCGTAAATCAGACCACGAATATAAGCATATTCAGTCCTATAAGGGCACGTGAACACCGCCTGAACATAAAGACCGCCGCCGACCTGGGACGGTACCCCGAGATGGTACTCTTCAAAGGACACATCGATAGTCGGGGCGGTGTCGATATCGACGACCGGCGCGGACCGGTATGGCACGGCAGGGTCGAGCATCAAAAAACATCCTGATAATAATCGCGAAGGGAATAATATGGGAAGAAAAGCGGAAAAACAATCTCAACGAAAAAGCTATAAAGATGCTTTTAAGGGCGTCAAGCACGGCCACGGCGGGCGCGCCATCCGGAAGAAGCAGGAATCGGCCTTGGGCAAATAGACCACAATTATGGGGCGCGGGTCTTAACGACCCGGGAGGGATAGAGCCATGTCAAACGGCGTGATACGGCTATTAGACGGCGAACGAGGCTACGGATTCGTCTCCAGTAATAGCGGCAAGGATATATTCTTCCACTACAGCCAGCTCCAGGGAGTCAAATTTCAGACGCTGAAGAAAGGCCAGACAGTACGCTACAAGGTAGGGCTGGGGGATAAGGGGTTCATCGCCAAAGACGTCAAGCTGTGTAAAACGTCCTAGGAAACATCAGCAAAGTCGAAAGTGAATACCCGGGGATTGATAGGTGGTTGTCCTGGCCCGGTCCCTTTTATGGCAGTTTTTCCAGGGGCAGGGAAAAGTTAAAAACACTACCGCCGGGGAGTCTGTTCCTAGCCCAGATAAGACCACCGTGAGCTTCCACAATGATTTTACAGATGTATAAGCCCAGGCCGGCCCCCGGGGCTACCGGCGCGCCACTATTTTTGACACGATAATACTTTTCAAAAATCCTGTCCAACTCAGCCTCAGGAATGCCGATCCCGCTATCGGCGACGCTTACGATTAAACAGGGCAATTTCACCAGAGGTGCGTCTTCGAACATGCTTCTCAGTTCGGGTCCGTTCCGGACTATCCTGACGCCTATTTCGATGTCGCCACCGTCCGGCGAGTACTTAATGGCGTTGACCAGGAGATTATTGATGACGAGCTCAATTTTTTCCGGATCAGCCGTAACCATGGGGAGGCGGGGGCAGGGAAGGATTTGAATGACATGCTTGGTGGTCTGGTTCTGCATTTCCGAGGCCGATAGCTGCAGGAGAGTGAGCAAGGGGATACGCTGTGGAGCAATAGAACCGGATTCCTCAAGTTTGGTAATATCACGCAGGTTCTCCAGCAAACGAATTACTCTATTGCTGGCCGAATCTATACCCCGTAAATAGTGCTCTTTTTGTTCCTCGGTAATGGCGTGATCAAGCTCTAATAAAGTCGAAGCATACCCCTTAATTACCGTCAGGGGTGAGATGAGTTCATGCCATAAAACGGAAATGATGCTGGTTTCATTTTTAGGTTGCTTCGCCGTCTGCCCCTGCAGAGCGGAATCATACAATACCGGCAGCCTGTCTTTATCTTCGTATACTCTAATGTCTTTATCGACGCCGGAGTTCGTAAATATTTCCGGCCGACCGGCCGCCCGGCCGACTTCTAATCGATTCCGGGACGAGGACCCGCGTTTCAGTACCAAGGTTATCCTCCGACGTTGCTGTTTGACTCTTCGTTTTGCATGGCGAAATAATAACCGACGCCACGTTCGGTCATTATTATCTGCGGTTTATGCGGATCTTGCTCAATCTTCTGGCGCAGATATCTTATGTACAGCTTTACGAATGATTTATCCCCGATATAGTTCGGTCCCCAGGCTTTCTCGAGGAGCTGCTCATGAGTGACGATCCAGCCGCGGTTCTTGATAAGACAAGAAATAATTTTAAATTCCGTCGGGGAGAGTTTGACCCGCTGTCCTCTGACCCAGACCTGGCGGCTGCCCCAATCGATCTCGATATCACCATTATTGAAAGTGCTGGGTTTGTTTTCCAGGGTGACCAACCGGGTCCGGCGGAGGATAGCCTGAACTCTGGCGATCAACTCGCGAAAGTCGACAGGCTTGGTGAGATAATCGTCCGCGCCCATATTGAATCCCTTAAGCCTGTCCGAGTTCTGGCTGTTCACCGTTACCATCAAGACAGGGATATCGCTCATTTCCCGTATGCGGCGGCAGACTTCCCATCCGTCCATCTTGGGGATATTGGCATCCAGTACCACGATATCAGGGCGGCTGGTGTAGACGCGGCGCATACCCTCGGCGCCGTCTACCGCGGTGAAAACCTCATACCCGGCGTTATGCAGCCAAGTCCGGGTCAGGTTGATAAATTCAACGTCATCTTCGATAAGCAGTATTTTTTCTCTCATAGTCAAATTCGCCTCACTGGGGCACGGTTAGAAAAATTCAGCTAGCCAAAAGGTCATAGAACTAAAGTCATGTACCGCTCACCTATAAAGCTTAATGGGTGAACTGACAAAAGTCAACGTGACTTTTCCTACCTTTTCCCCCCAATTTTATACTGTTTTCTTACCAGAAACGGCGCTCAATATTTTAGAACAATGCGGTACATTAGTCAACAAGCAAACCATCTTTTAACTCATTTCTAACAAAATTCTAACCTTATTCTAACCTGCTTTATCCGGCATTTCAGCCATTTTTTAAACTGTATAACCTGCCCGATGAAGATGGCATGACTGGCATTTTCTAACCTTTTTCTGACTTGTCTCCAACATTATTCTAACTACACCGTAATATGATAGTGGTGGTCTGTGTCTCTCGCTTAAATTAATACGCTAATATACGTGAATATAACAGGAGTGATATCACCGCCAGAAAGGCCGGGTGAAGCATTATTGTTTCGTGCCCGGCGATACCCGGTGTGAAAGGAGCAGCTAATAAGGGGAGTATCGGCTGAAGTTATCACCCAATCCTCACGCTTTCCTAACCGTGTATTAACCTGCGTATGTATAAATTAAATCATGGCGCTAGAGGCACAGACATAATGAAGAACATAAGTGTCATCGGGGCGGGATATGCCGGGCTGGTTACCGCGGCCGGTTTGGCCGAGCTCGGCAATAAGGTGACGCTAATAGAAAACGACCTCAAAAAGGTATCTGCCCTGGAGAGCGGTCGCCTGCCTACCAATGAGCCGGGTTTACCCGAACTCTGGAAACGCAATCAGGCAGAGGGAAAGCTATCCGTTACCGATAATTATAAAAAGGGCCTGCTGGGCGCCGATTTTGCCTTTATTGCCGTCGTTACTCCTTCAGGGCGCAACGGAAAACCCGATTTGAAGTGGGTCCGCGCCGCGACCAAGAGTATTGCCGAATCCGCCAGCGGACCACTTATTGTTGTCCTGAAAAGCACGGTACCAATAGGTGCAGCCGATATGGTCCTTGATTTGTTGGCCCTGCACAGTCGGAACGGGCATACTTTTTCCGTGGTCTCCAATCCCGAATTTCTAGGGGAAGGCCTGGCAGTCTTCGATTTTATGAATCCTACCCGGATCGTCGTGGGGGGTTCCGACCAGAAAGACATCGATGCGGTGGCCGCGCTCTATGCCAAGTTAAACTCCCCCATAATCACCTGTGACAACAAAACTGCGGAAATATCGAAATATGTATCCAATACATTTCGCGCAACCAGGATAAGCTTTATTAACGAAATTGCACTTCTCTGCGATGAGTGTGGCGCCGACGTTAAGAAAGTGGCGGAAATCGCCGGTTTAGAGAGACAATACGGAAGCGGCGACATGAGCGCCGGACTAGGCTGGGGAGGGAGTCGTCTGCCCAAAGATGTACGGGGGCTCATGTATATGGCAGAAACATATCGTGTTCCTTTTCCGCTGATGCATGCCGTACAACGGATAAATCAGCGCCAGCCTCGATTAGTCGTAGAGAAACTCCGTTATCTGGTTGGCTCGCTTAAGGATAAAACCATCGGTATATTAGGGCTTTCCTTTAACCCGGGTTCCGGCGATATGCTGGAGGCGCGTTCCATAGAAGTGGTAAGACTGCTCGAGGACAATGGCTGCAGGATTAAAGCCTACGACCCGATGGCCATGGAAGAAGCGGCTAAAATTATGCCCGAGGTGAACTATTGTAAAGACGCGTATAAAGTCGCCGACGGCAGCGATGCCCTAATCCTGGTTACGGAGTGGGACGAATTTAAAGAACTGAATTTCAAAAAAATAGCCTCTTTGATGAACCGGCCGGTCATGGTGGACAGCCGTAATCTATACAGCCCTGAAGAGATGACGCAAGCCGGATTCTTATATGACGGCATCGGGCGGCGGGTGGCGGGGCAAAAGACATCTAAAGCAGTGATGCTAACCTAGATAGTCAAAAGGCGGTAACGCGAGGGGTCGTTCTTATATAAAACATGAAAGAAAGCCTAGGTTAAACAGAGGCCCCGGGCGTATTTTAGGTCTGTTATAGTCACCTGCTGCGCTCGGGGCCGTTATTGTTTATCTGTCTATAATCCCTGAGAGCTATTCTACCACTTATTAGCCGGCGTACCTGGAGCAGCCTCTTTATCAGTATCCTTCTTGGTATTGAAATCGTTGTATTCAGCCAGGAAGCGGGCAATATCTTCCTGCCGGAACCTCCGGTCACCACGCCGGGTAATACGGTATGATTTCAAAATACCCTGGTCGCTCCAACGCCTGGCGGTATTGACGTGGATGTGTAAAAGGGAGGCGACATCCTTGATGGTCAGCATCGGCATTATCTCTTCATGAAGTAACATATCCTATCTCCTCTGTAATTATGTTGCTAACCAATATAATAAAAAACCCGGAGTAAACAACCCGCAAATTTTTTCATCAAATCTATAAATAAATGATAAATTCTATGCTAATAATCACCAGACATACCAAATCGTCTTAACATCGCCTGTTTGACAAAGGCTCTATTTCACGGTAGAATTGAAGTATAGTTCCAGTTTAGGTTAATACAATCTTCTTGAACCACCCTCAATTTCACATCAAGTGTTGGATGACCCGAGCTCTAACTAAATCATAAAGAGAGGAGGCCATCCAATGAGTTTTCAGGACAAGAACCTAGAATGTTCCGATTGCGGAAAGGCTTTTACCTTTAGCATCGCGGAACAGGAGCAATTCCAGTCGAGAGGCTACACCAACCAGCCCAAGCGCTGTCCCGAATGCCGTCAGACAAGGAAAGATGCGCGCTACGGAAACGGTGGCAACAGCTATGGAAATAGCGGCTCCAGCTACGCACCGGGACGCCAGATGTACCCGGCGGTATGCGCCGATTGCGGCAAGGCAACTTCGGTGCCTTTCGAACCCCGTCAGGGCAGGCCGGTCTATTGTAGCGATTGTTACCGAAAAGTAAGAGTAAGCAGGTAAACCTGCTTTTGTCAGTGAAATGTGCACGGAGCTGCAAACACCCGGCCCGTGCACATCTCCGGCGGTCAGGATTTGCCGGGAAGGGGGCTAGGGATGTTAGTAAAAAAACCAAGACGAACCATGGTATTCGGCGAACAGGACGAGGACTTTATTAAAAAACTGGCCGGCGACATCGGCTGTCATTACTCCAAGGCCAATGAGCGTACCTATAATTTAAACAAATTCAAATCCGATATCCAGGGTGAAATGGGTGTTTTCGCCTGGGTACACAAAGAAGACAGTAATTATTTCTGGGTAGCCACGAGAAAGATCTGGGTAGAGGAAGCCAGGGCCAAAGAAATGGCCGGTAGAAGGGCATCAAGGGCCAATAGTTTTCCTCGGGATACCCAGCACGCTGAAGACAGCGTGTGTTTTGATATGAAAGATGACTACCAAAAAACGGTGAGAGCCTTAAGCTTGATAAACAAAGCGCATTAGCCGGGGATACCAGGCGTTATTTTAACAAATCATGTTATACTAATAATACCGTGATAAACCTCACTAAACAAACGGAGAAGCTATATGAAGATATTACTGGTATATCCACGATACCCCGACACGTTCTGGAGCTTTAGACACGCTTTAAAGTTCGTATCCAAAAAGGCCAATTTCCCGCCCCTGGGGCTGCTCACGGTGGCGGCCATGCTGCCCGCCGAATGGGAAAAAAGGCTGGTAGACATGAACGTAAACTCCCTCAGCGACGAAAATATCAGGTGGGCGGATTACGTCTTCATCAGCGCCATGGTGGTTCAGCAGGATTCGGCCAGGGAAGTGATCGCCCGTTGTAACAACCTAAAAACGAAGGTAATTGCCGGCGGACCCCTTTTCACCACCGGATACGAAGAGTTCGAGGGGGTGGACAACTTCGTGCTGGGCGAGGCCGAAGCAACGCTGCCTCCCTTTTTAGTTGACCTGGCCCAAGGGCGGCTTCAACACATATATTCGTCCGATGAACGACCTGACATCAGCCGGACACCTATCCCGATGTGGTCGCTCATCAACATGAAACACTACTCGGCGATGAGTCTCCAGTACTCGAGGGGCTGCCCCTTCGACTGCGACTTTTGCGACATTATCGTGCTTAACGGTCACCGGCCCAGGACCAAGGGCAGCCAACAGATGATAGCCGAACTGGAAGCGCTGTACCGACACGGCTTCCGGGGTAGTCTGTTCATCGTCGACGATAACTTCATCGGCAACAAAAAGAAGCTCAAGACCGAGACCTTACCGGCGATGATCGCCTGGCAAAAAGCGAAAAAATACCCTTTCCTGTTTTTCACCGAAGCATCGATCAATCTCGCCGATGACGACGAGCTGATGGACCTTATGACCGAAGCAGGCTTTAACCGGGTATTTATAGGTATTGAAACCCCCCATGAAGACAGCTTGGTGGAGTGCAATAAGGTTCAGAATAGCAACCGTGACCTCGCCGCCGCAGTGAAGAAAATACAGAACCGTGGTTTTGAGGTAATGGGGGGCTTTATCCTCGGCTTTGATAGCGACCCCGCCTCGATATTCAGCAAGCAGATACACTTTATTCAAAAGACCGGCATCGTCACGGCTATGGTGGGCTTGCTTAACGCCCCCAAGGGGACAAAGCTTTATAAGCGACTCAAGAAGGAAAACCGGCTGCTGAATAGTTTCTCCGGGGACAATACCGACTTATCCATCAACTTTGTTCCCAAAATGGAATACGAAACACTGTTGACCGGCTATAAAAATGTCTTGGATACAATCTACTCGCCGCGCTACTATTATGAGCGGGTTGTTACCTTCCTGAAAGAATACAAGCCGCGAAAGACACCGGGGATATCGAAGCTGCGATTATCTCATGTCACCGGTTTTCTCAGAGCCCTCTGGGTTTTAGGTTTCGTGGACAAAGGGAAGAGATATTTCTGGAGGCTAATATTTACGACCCTCCTGAAACGTCCCCGTAAACTCCCCATATCGCTGGGACTGTCCCTCTCGGGGTTCCACTTCCGGAAGGTGGTCGAAGGATATAATAAGATTTTTCTCAAGTTGCGCAACCAAAGCGCGTGACAGTCTGATTGATTATAGCGTACGATAATAAAATCCCCGCCGGGTCGCCGCATTGCCGTTAAAGTAACCCCGAATGTCGATCAATACCGGCCGACTGCCCGTGATCTTTTCCAGCCTGTCCAGGTTAATGCCGCGGGCAACGTCTTTAAAGATATCGTGAGCCACGGCTATAATGACACCGTCAAATCTGGCTGCCTGTTCCAGACCTGCCAGCATCTTTATCTTGAATTCTTTCTCAGCTTCGGCGATGTCCAGCAGGGGGTCGTATCCAAACGGCACGATGCCGTATTCTTTAAGCTCCTCAATCACATGCTTCTGCGGCGTTTCTCTGGTATCGGCGACATTCTCCTTATAGGTCAGGCCTATGATGAGGACTTTAGACCCTTTAAGTACCTTGCCCACCTGATTAAGGGCTTTCACGGTCATCTCCGCCACATGTTTCGCCATGGAGTCGTTAATCGCCCGGCCGGCCGAAATAACCTGAGAGTGGTAGCCCAGCTCCCTGGCGCGGCGTACCAGATAATAGGGGTCCACCGGTATACAGTGCCCACCGACCAGTCCCGGTGAGTAGCGGTGAAAATTCCATTTTGTGGAGGCGGCGTCCAGTACGTCTCTGGTATTCAGGTCGAGCTTCTCAAAAATAAGCGAGAGTTCATTCATCAGGGCGATGTTCAAATCCCTCTGGATATTTTCAATGACCTTGGCCGCTTCGGCAGTCTTGATGTTCGAAGTCCGGAAAATGTTCGGGATTATTCTACCATACAACTCGGCGACAAGCTCCCGCGTCTCTTCGTCCATGCCGGATACCACCTTGGTGATTTTATCGATAGTATGCTCTTTATCACCGGGATTAACCCTCTCGGGGGCATAAGCTATCTTGAAGTCCCTGCCGCATTTGAGTCCGGACTCTCTTTCCAGGATAGGCCCGACAATCTCTTCGGTAACGCCGGGGTAGACCGTCGATTCCAGAATGACGACGCTGCCTCTTTTCAGGTTCCGCCCTACGGTGTTAGCCGCGCTTTCCACGGGTGCAAGATCCGGTTCTTTCATCTTCGTCACCGGGGTGGGGACGCAGATAATAGTGAAATCCGCCCGGGCTATCTGGCGCGGGTCGTCGGTAAAAATCAGGTCAGGATTATCATATTTTTTACTCAACTCGGCCACCCTCCTGGAATTGATATCGTAGCCGATTACCTTAAGACGTTTGGCGAATGCCTCGACTAAAGGCAAACCCACGTAACCCAGACCAACGATACACACGGTGGCTTTATCCACCTTAGCGGTGAAATCTGAAGCTTCTTTTTTACCGGCTGGCTTTACCTTGCGGATGGGCATTTATATCTCCTTTATTCGGGGCTGCTATTACCAAATTCTAACACATGCTTTACCTATATCCAACATGTTGAATTATATGATATCATTAGGGTTGTTGTTTTCATTTTCGTGAAATGAAGAGAGTTGTCGTCACGGGGGGCGCCGGATTTATCGGCTCCAACCTGGCCGAAGAACTGGCCGGGCGGGGTTATCAGGTCATTATCCTTGATAACCTGGCTACCGGCAGAATGTCCAACGTGGAGTCGCTACTCGCCGGGGGGCGGGTAGAGTTCATCAAAGGCAGTATCACCAATTTATCCATACTGAGGAAGGTTTTCACAGGCGCCGAATACGTGTTCCATCAGGCGGCCATACCCAGCGTCCCGCGCAGCATCAAGAACCCCAAAGCCACCCATAACGCCAACATCACCGGCACCTTTAACGTGCTCCTGGCGGCCCGCGATACAGGCATAAAAAAAGTGGTCTATGCCTCGTCTTCTTCCGTCTACGGGGATACGCCTACCCTCCCCAAGACCGAAGACATGATCCCCCGGCCTTTATCACCCTACGCGGTGACCAAGCTTAACGGCGAGTATTACTGCAAGGTATTTAAGGATATATACGGCCTCAATACCGTCAGCCTGCGGTATTTCAACGTCTACGGCCCGCGGCAGGACCCCAATTCGCCGTATGCCGCGGTGATTCCCATTTTCATCGCCAGGGCGCTGGCGGGCAAACCGCCGGTAATTTATGGAGACGGCGAGCAAAGCCGGGACTTTACTTTCGTGAAAGATATCGCCGCAGCTAACATCCTGGCCGCGGAGAGCAAGGCGACGGGCGTTTTCAACATCGGGGGAGGCAGCAGGGTAACCATCAATGAGCTTGCCCGGTTGATCATCAAGCTGGTGGGGAAAGATAATATTGTTCCGGTCTACCAGGCACCGCGGGCAGGGGACATCGTCCATAGCCTGGCGGATATTTCCCGGGCCAAGGCTTTCGGCTATGCGCCGAAGTACAGTCTGGAAGAGGGACTGAAGGAAACCCTGAGGAATTTAATACCAGGTAAAAAGCAGGGTAGCCCTGTCGCAGGTAACTTGACATAATGATAAGGTCAATCCTGTAACGTAAAGCTGGCTCTTGCCCGAATATCCCGCGACGAACTCCCCAGAAGCACCTCGAACTCGCCGGGTTCGGATATCCATTTTCGGACTACCGGATCATAAAACGACAGGGCTTCTTTATCCAGGATAAAGGTGACGGTTTGGACCTCTCCGGGAGTCAAGTTGATTTTTTGAAAAGACTTTAATTCTTTCGGCGGCCTTGGGTACTTCGAGACGACATCCCGGACATAGAGTTGGACCACATCTTTACCGGGTCGTTTGCCGGTATTTTTTACGTCGATGCTGACGCGAATTTCTTCACCAGACTCCACCACAACAGGAGTGACTCTCAGGTTACTATATTCAAATGTGGTATAGGAAAGTCCGTGACCGAACGGGAACAACGGTGCAATGTTTTTTAAATCATTATGCCGGTACCCCACAAAAATATCTTCGGCGTATTTGACTTTGTCGTTTTCACCCGGGTAATTGCCGAATGCTGGATTATCTTCGTATTTCCGCGGAAAAGTATCCGGCAATTTCCCGGAGGGATTGTCGTCCCCGAAAAGAACTTCGGCAATGGCGTTACCGCATTCCTGCCCGGGATACCACGCTTCCAGCACGGAGGGCACATTATCAATCCAGCTTGCCATTTCCAGCGGCGACCCGTTGTTCAGCACGACAATCGTATTGGAATTCGCTTCCGCCACCTTTTTAATAAGGTCTTTCTGGACAGCTGGCAAATCCATATCTTTCCTATCGAACCCCTCGCTTTCATACTCTTCCGTCAGGCCGGCAAAGACTACGGCTACCTCCGACCGCGCTGCCGCACTGACCGCGCGCTGCAGGACGTCGTGCGGCAGCGGCGGGTTACAGCCGACCCTGATAGCCCGCATAGGGTCGCGGGAGGCGGGGTTGGTGCCGAACTCAATAGTAATGGGATATGACCTACCGGCTTTCATCGCGAATTGGCCGGTTATTTCAACTCTAGGGGCGAATTCATCCTGCGAGAGACCATCCCCGGTATCGCATACCAGTTTATTATCAATGATAACGCGCGCACGCCCGCCTGAGACCAGACCGAACGTGTATACGCCTTTTTCTTTAGCTTTGAAAAATCCCGACCATTGTATCGAAAAATCGTCGGACTTCAGACCCGGCGCCGGGACAGCCCCGCCGAACCATTTCAAGTTGAAAACCTTATCTACTTTCGTCGCGACGGGTTTTCCTGATAACGCGTTATTATCGAAATATTCAGCGGTCAGACCGCGCTTACCGCCTTTTTCGGAAACCAAATATTCCGGGTTCAATAGCAACGTAAAGATGTTGTTGCGGCAACCAAGCTCGTAGTTGATTTTCACCCCGGACGGGCACCTCTTCCGGATGGCTTCCAGTGGAGAAACCCGATAAAACGGTTCGACCGCGGAACTGCCGCCGCCTTCAATACGCGCCTCCGCAGCGTTGGGACCAATAACGGCAATCGAACGGAGAGTACGAATATCCAGCGGTAAGATAGCGTTTTTATTTTTTAACAGGACTATCGCTTCTCCGGCGACCTCACGGGCGAGTTGCTCGTGCTCAGGAACACTAGAGATATTGGCTGAAACAGAAAGTTTTTGATCGAAGGCGCCCGATTTGACGATTACCCCTAAAATACGGCCCACCTTGTCATCGATATCCCGTTCATCCACCTCATTACGGCGGACGGCTTCCACCAGATTGTCTCCGAAATACCGCGCCGGCCCGGGCATTTCCAGGTCCAGGCCGCTGTTGGCCGCGGGCACCGTGCTATGTACGGCAAACCAGTCCGACATGACAAGTCCGCCAAAGCCCCATTCATCTTTCAACATATCTGTTAACAGCCGGCGGTTTTCCGAAGCATATGTCCCGTTTACCTTATTATAGGAACACATAACAGCCCATACCCCCGCTTCTTTGACTGCTTTCTCAAAGGAAGGGAAATAGATTTCCCGCATGGCGCGTTCACTGACCTCGGAGCTGATGGTCATCCTCTGGTATTCGGAATTGTTCAGGGCGAAGTGCTTAACGCACGCGCCGACTTTCTTACTCTGGACTCCCTCGATAAATGCCACGGCTAATCTCGATGACATATAAGGGTCTTCGGAAAAACTCTCGAAATTTCTTCCTCCCAGGGGAGACCGGTGAATATTGACGCAGGGACCCAACAGAATTCTACAACCCCTCGCCCGTGTCTCTTCTCCTATAGCCATACCCAACCGGTTTATCAGTTCAGGGTTCCATGTTGCGGCCATGGCAACGCCGGTGGGGAAGCAGGTGGCGGGTATAGTTTTAACAGGATCATCGTCGGCCATGGTCCGGTCACCGTGGGGTCCGTCGGTCACTTTAATGGAAGGTATGTCGAGTCTTTCGATATTACCGGTGTGCCAGTCATCAACGCCCGCCAGCAGGGAAACCTTTTCCGGGAGGGTCATTTGTTTTATCAGTCCCTCGATGCGCTCATCCAAAGTGTTTCACCTCTGTTTCGTACGTAAAGTAATCATAACGTCTGAGGATGTGACTTTGCAAATTTGACCAACTTTGCTATGATGTATCCGAACCAGACATATTATGAAGGAGGAAACATGAAAAGACTTATCTGGATTATCCTGGGACTGATACTCGTCGGGGCGACGCTGGCCTCTTGCGGCGGCGCTTCGACGAAAATCCAGGTGGCGACGGACGCTACCTGGCCCCCCTTTGAGTACGTCAACGACGACAAGGAAATAGTAGGCTTTGATATTGACCTGATGAATGCCATAGCCGAAAAAGCGAACCTCGATATCGAGTTCGTTAACGTGGGCTGGGACGCCCTTTTAGCCGGCATGGCCCAGGGAACGTACGATGCCGCCATCTCGTCCATTACCATCAGGGAAGACCGTAAAAAAGACATGCTGTTCTCCAACCCCTATTACGGCGCCGGGCAGATAGTCGTCGTGCAGAAAAGCAACACCACGATAACCAGCATAGATAACCTAACAGGAGACGTAGGCGCGCAGCTGGGCACCACCGGGGCCATGGAGGTGGAGAAAATAGCGGCGGCCACCCTGGTGAACTATGACGACATCGGCCTGGCCTTCCAGGACCTGATGAACGGGCAGGTTAACGCGGTCATCTGCGATAATCCGGTGGCCAGGCAGTATGTCGTTACAAATCCAGACAAGCTAAAAATCGCCGGGGATGTTTTTACCAATGAATTTTACGGCATCGCCGTTGCCAAAGGCCAGGAGGACCTACTGGATAAAATCAACGACGGTCTTCAAGAAGTCCTCGACGAACGCATAATCGGAACACTCGAAGAAAAGTGGTATTAAACCGGGTAAGAAGCAGGTAAAGTTTGCCGCAACAGGGACCATTCAGGAACCTGGGTAGAATCCTCTCCGGGAGGCCGGCCGTTGACCGGGAGGCTACTTCGACCCAGGAAGAGATAAACCGCGTACCGGGGGCCGAGGCGAGTTCCCGGCTTGACCCCTGGTGGTGGCTGGTGGCCGCCGTTGCGGTCCTTATCGTCCTGATGGCGGTTCTCTCGCCGGACCCTTACTGGAAAATCCTGCAATTTGTCAGCGACGGAATTGGCATCACCGTATTGCTGACCGTCGTGTCCTTCGTCTTTATCCTCCTGGTAGGGCTGGTCGGCGGGCTGGGAAGAATCGCTAAGAATTCTGTCATCCACCTTATCGCCTCGCTCTATGTCGAAATCGTGCGGGGCATCCCGCTGCTGGTACAGCTTATCTGGTGGTATTTTGCCGCGCCGGTAGCCATCCAAGCCATCGGCAGATTCCTGCACATTAATGCTATAGCCAACTATCAATCGAATCCTATCTTTCTGGCAATAGTCGGCCTGGTGATTTGCTACGGGGCGTACATGAGCGAGATTTTCCGCGCCGGCATCGAGAGCATTCACAAAGGGCAGATGGAGGCCGCGCGCAGCCTGGGCATGACCTATATGCAGTCCATGCGCTACGTTATTCTGCCCCAGGCCTTCCGGGTGGTATTGCCGCCGGTGGGCAATGAATTTATCATGCTGATAAAAGACACTTCGCTGGTCAGCGTCGTGGCGGTGGCCGACCTTACCCGCAGGGGACGGGAGTACATGGCCGCCCACTTTAATCCGATCGAGGTGTGGACGCTCATCGCCCTGCTTTACCTGATTATGACGCTGTTTTCGGCGCGCCTGATCGCCTGGCTGGAAAAACGAAGACGTTACGAGAGGT
>CAZEUJ010000009.1:24242-26353 GCA_964514525.1 uncultured Dehalococcoidaceae bacterium | reverse complement strand
GATAAGTGGTCCTATCGAACATCAGAGTCGGCACGGCTACCTTGCCGCGATGATATGGAAACAGACGGTCCGTGGCGAACTTTACTTCATTAACATATTTTGTATATAGGCCTTTACCCTTTTGCTCCTGCCCGACTTTTTCAAAGGAAAAGGCCGGCGGCAGCAGAACCGAACGAGAAGCGCTGGGCGCGAGGCTGTACGTAGGTGTCATGGCGATAGCCATCTCTATGATAGGTCTATCGCGGTTGGCAACCTTGGTGAAGTAGTGTGGATTATGCGCCACGTTCCGCGGTACCCACTCGGCTGTCGGTGTTTTGGCGATAAATTTCTGGGCATCTTTTCCCTCGCCCAACCAGAACTCGACTTCGCCTCCTAGGGACAAGACATCGTGCGGATTGCTCCCGAAAAAAAGAAAAAGTTCGTCGAAGTCAGGGTGCGCGTGTTGCCCGCCTTTACCGCTGTCGGGCATCTCTTTCCCGTTGACTAGCATCGGAAGCTCGCCGGGGACCATGACTCCGGAACCCGGCGCGTATATATGGAAAGTCTCAACCCAGATTTTAGTCTCCGGGAAGACCTTCTGGTCAAATATCAGGGAAAAATCGGCTATCTTGCCGCGATACGACGGGCGTACGAGCTCCGTCCATAGCCTTAAATCGTTAACATATTTCGCGTATTTTCCCATTTATTTATGGCCTCCTTTTTCAATGTGATAGCAAACTTTATGATTCAAATGAACTATACCATAGCTACTCTCCCATCTACACTCTTTTCCAGCAACTAATATTTACTCTTGCGTCTCCTTCTGTCAAAGGGCTGCCAATTGGGCGTATAAAAGATACCTCATTCAGTTTCTCCCGTCAAGGCTCATCGTTGCGCGTTTGGGAAATACAGGCAGGAATGCCAGTATCGCAATTAGAAGAACGGACAGGGCTGCCAGGTAGAATACAGTTGCCAGTCACCAGCCGCTACTCAGAAATCCGGAGGTAAGAGGGCCTACCAGCATACCGATGGCATAAATCGCCTGATATATTCCAATTGCAGTCGCTTGTTGTTGTTGTGGTAAACCGTGAATACTGAGAACCATAAATAACGTCGTAAGTACCCCGCTACCCAAACCGCAACTAATCTGGACAGCCATTAATAAGGGAATTGTAGTGATAAAAGGGATGGCGAACAGGCTGAGGCTGATAAGCAATGCGCTCCATAGCGTGGTTGAACGATAGCCAACCCTCTCCCAAACCCACACCGCACTCAGCGCCCCGAGGGCCGAGAATCCCAGGTTCATCATCGTAATCAGGCCAAGTTCGCTGCTGGATGCGCCGATTTCCGCTGCGTATATGGGAATGAAACCGAACACCCCACTAAAGACTGCAAAATTCAATAAGACTGCCATTAACGATACTGCTAATAGCAGGGGGCGGGCAGCTACAGACAGAGAGCTTCGCCATGATGGAATCAGCGTTTGACGTATCGGGGTTTCCTTAATTGACGTCAAAGCGAGTAAGGCGAATACTCCGAGCACATCGGCCAGGAAAAAAGGCTTGCTTAAGCCAAGCCCTTCGGCTATGAACCCGCTGCCGGCGGTAGCGGCTATGAGTGCGATACTCCGCACAAAGTTAATCAGTCCGATTGCTTTTCCACTGTCATTTAACGAATAATAAGCGCTGAAGTAGAGAGGAAAGACTACCCATGAGGCTGTGCCGATACCAGTGAACATCCGTGACAGGAACAAAAGCCAGGGGGTTGCGGACAGACCAAGACCAAGCGCACCAAGTGACGTGAAGATAATGCCTCCGGCCACTAGGGGTTTTCGCCTGCCAAGTCTATCCGACCAGATACCTATGGGAATGCGTAATAAGACCTGGAGGATGGCGTATGCCGAAAGTACCATACCCACCATATCGAGGCTGGCTCCTGTTGCCTGTATGTATACTGGTAATATGGGGGCATACAGATAAAGCCCTATCCACCAGAGGAAATTTACTATACAAAAGAAGAATATGGAGCTTCGATTAGAAGCTGGTAATTTATTTACAGTTGAGAGCGGCTCCTTCGAAGATATTTCAGGCGTGTAAACATTCTATCATGATCGTAATGATCAGTGTCCTGCC
>CAZEUJ010000009.1:0-24142 GCA_964514525.1 uncultured Dehalococcoidaceae bacterium | reverse complement strand
CTGCAGCCGATTTAGCGTTTTGGGAACTGATTCGAACAAACCCGTGTGCACAACATGGTGCCCCTGCCTCTTGGCCAAACCCGAATTAAGTATGATGGGACCCCCGATTGAATCGGAATGAACCCGAATCTACCAGCTAAGTTGGGAACCAAGTGAAGAGCAAGTTGGCGTCTGCCCACCGATGTAAAATATAAAGTAGACAGACGCGTTGGAGCTATTGACCTTCAGTAATATAATATGTTGTGACTTAAATTTCAACAGTTAAATATTTACATTGAAAGTCAACTCGAAAGATCTACCTTTCGTGTAGTACGCCCACCTTACTAGTGTTCTAGACCGAAAACAATGGTTAATTCGGCAAAATCCTCAGGATAAGACAATGTAAGAAAAAAAGGGGCTGACTGGTTTGGACGTAACCCCCTGTCTTCAATATCTGTTTTTCTGCTATCGGAGACAAGAAAAATGTTGAGTGTGTTAATTGTTTTAAATCAAGCAAACAGAAGATGACATGTTCTTCAACGTTTAGTATTGACTCACGGTAAAGTATTCTCTATAATCAAATAAAAAAGGAGGCAAGCGGCTTCCGCCTTTTATGCAAGCAATCTCATAAGCCCTTGGTCGGTGGTCCAAATCCACCCGCTACCACCATTTTTTACCTCAAGTTTCTCTTTCCTTCCGTACACATTTTCAAGGAAAAACGGGCCTATCAGGTTAATCAACTTTTCTTATACCTGGGAAAAAGACCAGGCACAGGAGTGAAAGTATACTGAGCAGTATCGCCAGACTTCCCAGCACCCACTGCACGGGAACGACCTCGGCCAGTATGCCGGCCACGAAGGTGCACACGCTCATGAAACCCCATTGCATGTTGAGGATGCTCATGACACGTCCCATGTAGATATCCTGTGTGTAAGCCTGTAGTAAAGCGCTGCCTATCGTCATGCGTAAGGTCTGTGCCAGTCCGATGAAGAAAATAACAAACAACGAGAGAATCCATTGGGAAGAAAAGGAAAACACAATCAGGGCTATACCGGCCAAGATACCGCTGCCCAGCAGTAGAAGGCCGCGCTTTCTATTAGGCAGAGCGGCTAAAATGATGGAGCCGATTAATGCGCCCGCGCCGGCAACGCCCATTAGCGTACCCATCCCCTTAGCGCCAACTTTGAGAATATCGTCGACGAAGATGGGCATCATTTGCTGATAAGGCATGGATAATACTACGACGATGAGAGTAAAAGCCAGTATGAATAATATCAGAGAATCCTTGCGTATATATCGGAACCCTTGAGAAATATCCGCGATAATATTACTGGCCGCGGTTGTTATCCGGCTCCTGGTGGGTAAAAACAGGATGAAAATGGCTGCGACGACATACAGGACGGACATCGTGAAATAGACAGCCTGAAAATCGAAAGAGTCGATGACAAATCCGGCTATTATGGGAGCCGTTAAGTTCAGAACATTCATTCCCATGGTGTTCATGGCGATGGCGTTCATGAGCTGCTCTCGGCTGACAATTTCAGGTATGATCGCCTGGAGAGCAGGCATCATCAGCCCCATGATGATGCCCTGTACAAATGAGGCGATTATCAGGATCCACCACGAAGCGGGATTTTCACGGTTGAGGCTGCCGGTAGCCAGGGCCAGACCGATGCCCACAGCCACTATGGCAGAGCTAACCAGACCGGCTATTAAAATTTTCTTTTTCTGCAACCTGTCCGCAAAAGCTCCGCCGAACGCAGAAATGGCAATCATCGGGGCGGCGCCGACCAGGGACATGGTTCCCAGCAGGGCCGGCGAATCGGTGAGACGGTAGATAAGCAGGGGAGTAGTTACTATCTGCATGCTCATCGCGGCGAAATGCGCGATGGTTGCCATGAAGTAAATGCGATAAATCGGATTCTTCAGGGAGCTCAACACTCTTGAACCGAAGGCGGCGGGGTGGGTTTTATTGTTTGATACTGTATTCAATATCTGCGTCCAATTGGAAATTTTTTAGCGGAATGGTCAGTCCACGAAGAGGAGGAATCCCTTCAGGTATTCCGTCTCCGGGTGATAGATATTGATGGGATGGTCGAAGGGCTGGCGGTATCTCTGGAGTATCCTCGCCCGCCGGCCCGCTTCCTGCGCCGCCTGAAAGACGACCTGCTGGAAAAGGCCTTCGTCCACGAAGCGGGAACACGAGAATGTCAGGACAAGCCCCTGGGGACGTACCTTTTGGATGGCCAGTCGATTGATATCCTTATAGCCCCGGCAGGCCTGGACGACGTCCGACTTTTTCTTGGCAAAAGCGGGCGGGTCGAGGATGATAAGGTCGTAGTCCAGCTCGGGTTTTCTCAGGAACTCGAACACGTCGGCACTGAAAAACGAGCCTGCATTATCCGGTATGCCGTTAAGCTTGAAATTCTCCCGCGCCAGGCTGATGGCATTTTCGGATGTCTCCACCGAGTCCGTCTGGATAGCGCCTCCCTTGACAGCATACACGGAGAAAGCGCCGGTGTAGGCAAAAGCGTTCAGGACGCGCCGGCCGCCTGCCTGTTCCCTGACCAGCTTCCGCATTTCCCGCTGGTCCAGGTAAAATCCCGTTTTCTGGGAACCGGTGATGTTCACCAGAAAAGGGAGTCCCTCTTCCAGTATTTGTACCCGGTCTAACGGTTCGCCATAGAGCGTCGCTTCGAAGTCCGGCAGTCCTTCTTCCCGGCGGGACGGAACGTCGGATTTTTCGTAGACGCACCTCGGCTTGAGTTCCTTCACGAGCAGTTCCAGAAGCAAAGGTTTCAGCCTGTCCATTCCCAGGGTGCCGACCTGTAAAACAAGCACATCGTCGTAAATATCGGCCACCAGGCCGGGGATAAAATCACCCTCGGCATTTATCAGACGGCAGGCGTTGGTTACGGCCGGGTCGAAGAACCGGCGCCGCAACTCTAAAGCCCGTTCGACGTTCTGCCGGATGGCATCCTCGGGCGGCGTATCGCCAAAACTCACCATCCGCCCGATTATTGATGAATCCCGATTAAAATAAGCATGGCCCAGCATGACTCCACCCGCGCTCTGGACCGGCAGGATGCTGCCGTTTTCGAACTCCGGCAGCGACTTTATCGCGCCGGAGAAAATCCAGTGGTGGTGGTTCCTGATGGCTTTATCCCTGCCGGGCTTAAGGACAACGCTTTCCATGTTATTCACGGATAAATGACTTCCTCGACTCCGATACGAGCAGGCGGACAATTGGCCGGTCGGGTTCGGAAAAACCCGACTCTTCAAGTTCAGACGGCTCGACCCAGCGGACCTCATCGTGGTCGGTGAGCATAAATTCGCCCGATGCAATACTGGCCCGGTAGGCAAGGAGTTTGATGGATAGAGCCGGGCTCCGATAAGTGACCGAGCGCAGAAATTTCCCGACGCGTATACGCACTCCCAGTTCTTCAGCAATCTCGCGCTCCAGGCTTTTTTCCGGGGTTTCTCCATCCTCCACTTTGCCTCCCGGGAATTCCCAGATACCGCCGAAACCAATTTCCCGGCGCCGCCGCGCGATGAGGACTTTCCCTTCCCTTTCGATAACTGCGGCGGTAATTTTGGTTAAAGTGTTATACCGGGATTTTTTCATACTTACTCATACCATATTAGAACAGCCAGCAGGCGGCTGACAAGCTGTCGCCTGGAGACTCGTTCTTATATACTTAACATAACTCTAAATAATTTTTAGTTTTGTCGCACCTCAAATGTTGGCTATTACATCTTGCTTTGTATCATTTTATGGGTGTTATGATAAAATATTGATGATACGGTAATATTTTGGATTGAGGTATTTGTTTAAGGAGGGAGACTTGGAAGAAAAAGTTGTCTATTTCGAAGAGCCAGGACCCGGCAATACCGAGGCGACCCTGCGACTGGCGGTAGAGCGGGCCAAGGCTCGCGGCATTAAAAAAGTCGTCCTTGCCTCGACGACGGGTGAGACGGCTCGCCAGGCGGCCAGGCTATGGGCTAAAAGCGGGATAAAAAAGATCGTGGTAGTGCCTCATCAGTACGGGTTCATGTTCGGCCAGAGGTTCCCGGCGGAGCTGGTCTCGGAGCTCGCCAAGCAGGGACATGTGGTTCATTTCGGTACGATGCTGTTTCACACCGATGGTCTTTATGGCATGAACACTCCCACCATTATGGCTAATCTTCTTCGTACCTTTTGCCAGGGAATGAAGGTCTGCGTTGAAATAGTATTAATGGCTGTGGACGGCGGGCATGTCGACTCCGGTGAAGAAGTGGTGGTCGTGGCGGGTTCGGGCCGCGGTTCGGATACCGCTATCGTGGCGCTGGCTGCCCCTTCCACGCGCCTGGGCGAACTTCATATTACCGAAATCATCTGCAAGCCTCTCCAGACCAAGCAGGGTTTACCGCCTAAGGGGCCTCCCCCCGAGAGGAAACCTTAGATAAGAAAGAGAAAAATAAAATGAGTGACGTTGATTTAACCGGGAAAGTAGAAAACATCACCGACCTCGTGGAATATCAGGCAGGGTCGGTTGTCAGCCGGACGGTTATCGATAAGCCCGCCGGCACTCTGACGTTATTTGCTTTCGATGCCGGCCAGGGACTCAGCGAGCATACGGCGCCGTTCGATGCTCTGGTTTACGTTCTTGATGGTAGGGCTGAGGTTACCATCGCCGGGAAACCTTTGCAGCTAAAACAGGGCGAAATGGTGATCATGCCCGCCAACCAGCCCCACGCGCTAAAAGCCATTCGTAGATTCAAAATGATGCTGGTGATGATCAAGTCCTGATATTTGAAATAAAAACACCGGCAGCACTGCTTTTAATCCCACGTATATTCTTTTTAAGTATACGCAGCACCCTCTATATATAGGTAATTATTCCTTCAGCATTGCGCAAATAATCTCCATATTTGCATTTTGATGTAAAATTGCGTATAGTTAGGGGAAGTATTTCATTCTCTTTCAGGAGGTGTGCCATGCTGGATGAACTCGGACAGAAAATAATCGGGGAACTACAGGAGGACGCCCGGCAAAGCTTCCGGGAAATCGGTCGCAAACTGAAAATATCCGAAGGTACGGTGCGCAACCGGGTTAAGGGCCTGGTAAGAAGCAATATGATGAAAATAAGCGCCATACCTAACCCGCAACAGCTAGGGCTTAATTTCATATGTATTATGTGCATCGAAGTTAAAGTGGGTACCGCCGAAAAGGTGGAGCACCTGCTGATACAAAGCCCTAACGTGTATTATCTCTGCGGGTGTACCGGTACCTATGATATCATCGGGATTTTCGTTTTCCGTACACCGGCGGAATTTGATGTGTTCGTCAAGAATGTCATCGCCATTGTTCCTGATATCGTCAGGACCACCACCTTCGTGGTGATGCACGTTTCCCGGAGTCCCTGGGAGCACAACCTGGACGTTGCCGCACTAATGAAATCCTGAGTCCTGGTATTTCCTGCCTATACTTAGTCAATTGCTGACCTGAAACGAGGTGGCATTTTGCCGGTAACAAAAAGATCCAAGCCGCGTATCTTCGTGGGATGGTGGTCCGTCCTGTTCATCGGGGTCATATCCGGCCTGGGTCACGGTTTTAATACTTACGGTATTTCCGTCTTCTTTAAAAACATTGCCAGCGAACTGAACCTTGGCCGCGCTGCCACATCCTGGGCCCCCGGTATCGGCCGATTGGAAGGCGGTGTTACCTCTCCCCTGGTGGGCTGGCTTTCCGATAAGTTCGGGCCGCGCTGGCTGGTCATTACCGGCATCCTTATCGCCGGCACCGGATTGATATTGATGAATTTCATCACTGAGGTCTGGCAATACTATGTCGCCTGGGGGGTCTTTATTGGATTCGGACTTAATATCGGCTTGACCGTCGCCTGTGACAAGATGATTAACGACTGGTTTATACGCCGACGGGGACTAGCCCAGGGCATCAAGTTCGGTTTGATCAGTATCTTAGGTATCGTCGTAATCCAGGTAATCACACCGCTTATCGAGCTCCGGGGATGGCGTTTCACCTGCCTTGTCTGGGGCCTTATAGTGTTTGCCGCGGTACCCCTAGCTTATTTTTTAATAAAACCGCGGCGGCCGGAATACTATGGCCTGCTCCCCGACGGCGCCGAACTTCCCCCGGGAGCCGAGGCTAAAATTGATATGCTGGAAAAGGGCATCGGGTACGCTTCCAGCTTTCAAGAGACGGAATATACATTTAAACAGACGATTAAAACGGGCACGTACTGGCTGCTCCTTATCGGTTTCAGTGTTCATAATATCATCGCCAGCGGATTTAATCTGCATGTTTATCCCTTTTTAACTGATGTAGGCATCAGCGATGCTGTCGCGAGTAGTATGATGGGGATGATGATATTCTTTACCGCCCCGGCCAGGGTATTCGGAGGCATTATCGCCGACCGCCTTCCCAAGCAGCGCCTCCCATTTATTCTATTCGGGGCGTTCCTCTTGCAGGTTATCGGCTTGAGCACTTTTCTCCAATTTCAAAACTTAGCCGCGATTTATATTTTGCTGGCCTGTCATGGACTCAGCTCGGGGGCGGTAACGCCGATAGTTATCCTTATTCTGGGTCGCTACTACGGCAGGAAGGCTTTCGGTACAATACTGGGTACTATGGTCGCTTTCCTCTCACCCTTGGGGCTTCTGGCCCCTGTATATTACGGGCGTGTGTTTGATACCACTCACAGCTATAATATGGCTTTTGTTACCGCTCTCGTACTGGCCATCATAGCCGCCATAACCATGCTTTTTGTACGTGTCCCACGACCGCCGGTCACGGGTGCCCTTCGCACGACATGGTGAACGTGACAATACAAGCCTTCGTTGATTTGTTCTTACCAATCGTTCGTTTGACACTATAAGCATATAAGCGTTAGAATTTTTTTGGGTACTTGAAATGCAATTTGATATTGACAGAATAGCCCGCCGGGAAGACCTGGAACGCCGCAAAAGGACCATAGTTAAACGCCGCAGAATAACTCTATTTTCGATTATCGGCGTCATCGGTTTGTTTATTTTATTCATATGTTTATACCAGTTTACCAATATCATGTTCGGGTTATCGGAGGAGCTCGAATCGGCGCCGCAGAGTGGGGATTGGGTGATGTTCCATCGTGACCAGGGTCATACCGGTACTATCAATGCGGAGGATGTCTCCCCGAATGGCACGCTGAAGTGGACCTTTACCGCCGGTGATGCCATCCATTCGTCTCCGGCGGTGGTCAATGGAGTTGTTTATTTCGGTTCCCGGGATCATTACTTATATGCTCTTGATGCTGCTACCGGACAGGAACTCTGGTCGTTCAAGACGGATAGCTGGGTGGAGTCCTCACCAGCGGTGGTGAACGGTATCGTCTATTGTGGGTCCAACGACGGAAACCTATATGCGCTTAATGCCACCACCGGTGCGGAATTGTGGCGTTTCCGGACCAAGTACGCGGTAAGGTCTTCACCGGCGGTGGCTAGCGGCAGGGTGTATGTCGGTTCGGATGATTATCATCTCTATGCCGTGGATGCCCTGACGGGAGAAGAACTCTGGAATCTCGAGGCGGATAATCTGGTGATATCTTCTCCCCTGGTCGCGGGAGGCATTGTTCTTGTCGGCTCGATGGATGGCTCATTTTACGCTCTAAATGCGGAAAACGGGAGGCATCGCCTTGAATTTCTCGCCGGAGCCCCCATTGTTTCATCCCCTGCGATATACGATGGCGTCGCCTATTTTACCAATTCCAACGGTTATCTTTACGCTGTTGATGCCAAGGCCAGGAATTGGCTCTGGGAAAATAGAATATCGGTGTTCTGGAAAGTTTTATACGTATACGGCGTCGCCCCCAAGCCGCCGGCCCCCTCCGGTTATCTCTGGTCGTTCATGTTAGGGTTCGGGAACAGGGTAGGTTCTTCTCCGGCTGTTCGGGACGGCACTATATATATTGGTACGGGCAATTCGCTGATGTCCATAAATTTATCGGATAGAAAAATAAACTGGACGTTTGCCGCTGAGGACTGGGTTTTATCCTCCCCTGCGGTTACGGATGAGGCCATCTATTTCGGCAGTAACGATGGGCACCTGTACGCCCTGGATAGGGCCACCGGCGCTAAAATCTGGGATGCTCTCACGGGAGATAAAATTACCTCTTCCCCGGCGGTGGCTGACGGTACGGTGTATGTCGGGTCTGAAGACGGTAAATTATACGCTTTCAATTAGGTATTGAGTCCGGCGGAACGTTTCCGGGGTTGAGCCCGCCCCGGTCGTACGCTGCTTTTATTTTTCAGGGTCTTGGTTGTCTTAACGAAGTCCAATGAAAGCCTCTGTGTCAGTTCCTTTTCTCTCTTCTGCACTTCTTCAACAAACCCGTCTCTCCCCAGGTTGAACCAGTAAGGCTCCCACTCCATGTCGTTAAGATTTTCAATTAAAGAGGAAATGGCATCGAAGGGTAAGGTAATGATAATGATTCCTTCTGGCATTGCCCTCCTTGCCTTCATGCTGTAACCGAGACCGCTGATAGTATAGTTCATTTCGCCGCTGAGGTAGGGGTGAGCGAATATCCAGGCGCAGGCCAGGCAGGTCGTCCCCTTGGCGTGCCACATCTTGCCGTCGGAAAAGCTGCTGGCCCTCAGGATGATTTCCGCCTGGGGGACGCTGGCGGTGATAATCAGCAGGTCCGGCTCGAAGTTCATCCGGTCAATCCGGGCGCAGGATACGTATTTAACAGACTGCCTGGGCAGATGGGGAACATAGTCATATATTCTCCGGTTAGCGCCCGGGGTTTTAAACATGGAAAACATGGGGCCGAGCTGCCCGCTGTACATCACCGGCGGGTATTCCTGCAGCCCCATAACCCCGCCGCCGCACTGTATATTTTCCGCGGTGACGTAAAACGGCCGGCCGGTCTGCGCTTCGTTAATCAGTTCGCAAATCGCGAGGAGTTTGTCTGTAGGTTTGATACCTTCCGGTCTGCCCAGGGAATACTTCACGCCTACCGGCTTTCTTTCGAAGTTAAATTTATCGAATATCGAGTAGTCCGCCTTTTTTAAGCTCATTCCAGCCTCCGTTCGCTATCTGAACATGGCGATGATAATGATATTTTAAAGTTTTATAGTTCTGCCGCAGCGTGTGCAAACGATACTCGGTTCCGGGAAGGCCGGCGGTATTTTGTACTTAGTACCGCAGGCGCAGGTTACCATTTTATAATTATTCATGCGCAAGAGCATGTCGGACGTTTCCCTGGTACGCTCTATCCGGTCGGTCTCCACGCCCTTCTCGGCGGACGGCGCTCGTAGCGGGACGCTGTCGGCGGCGGCGAGAGCTGAGCGCGGGACGATTGTCCTATGCTTGACCTGCTCGTAAGCTTTTTCGTAGTCGGCTGGGGAGGCGCCGGCCATAGCGCGCAGTATCCTGATGCGCTCGGAAATGGGCGGGTGCGTACTGGTAAGGTCGGTAGCCTCCCGGCCTTCTTTGCGGAAAGGGTTGATAGTGTACATCGGCGCGGTGGCATTATTGGCGGCTTTGAGTTGTTTAGGCGAGGCTGCCAGCTTTTCCAGCGCCGAGGCCAGCCCTTCCGGGTATCTGGTATAGAGGGCGGCGGAGGCATCGGCCAGATATTCCCGCTTTCTTGATACGGCAAAGTAAAGCAGCTGGGCGGCTATGGGCGCCAGTATCATCAGGACCAGGGCTACCACCAGGATGAGTGCCTGCGCCTGACCCGACGACTTGCTGCTGGAACGCCGGTTGGACATACCGCCGAAGAACATAACCCTGGTGCCGTACCAGGCGAGAAGAACGATAGTGCCCAGGAGCACGCCTGCCAACGACATCAGCAGGACATCGCGGTTCTTGATGTGGGATATCTCGTGGCCGACGACTCCCTGGAGTTCGTCGCGGTTGAGGTTCTGGAGCAGGCCGGAGGTGACCGTCACGGCAGTCTTGTCTTTGGAGCGGCCGGTAGCAAAGGCGTTCATAGCCGGGTCGTCGATAATGTAGATATCGGGCATTTTCTCCAGCCCGGAAGCGATTTTCATCTCCTCCACGATGTTATACAGGCGCGGGTTGTCATCCTGAGTGATTTTTCTTGCCCCGGCGATGGACAGCAAGATACTATCTCCCTGGAAGAAAGCAATGAGGAGCATCACCGCCCAGATAGCGGCGGCTATCAACAGGCCGGCGATGCCGTTTTGCGCAAAGGCCTCCCCTAGGAAATAACCGACGGCGAGAAGCAGTGCCCCCAGGATGCCGATAAGGAATGCCGACCTTATCTGGTTGGACCTGATTTGCTCCCACATCAGAAATTAACCTCTATCTTGGTTTATGCCACTTTACTGTTTGAAACTTACCTTGGGGGCTTCTCTTTCCGCCGGTGCGGCGGTCTCGAAGAACTCCCCGGCCTTGAAGTTCATCATCCCGGCAATGATATTGGAGGGGAACATCTGGGTCTTATTATTGTACCGGAGGACGGAATCATTGTAGAACTGGCGGGAAAAGCTTATCTTGTTTTCCGTCGAGGTCAGTTGCTCCTGGAGGGCGAGGAAGTTCTCGTTGGCCTTGAGGTTGGGATAGCTTTCCGCCACCGCCAGCAGCCGGGCCAAGGCCGAGCCCAGCTCTCCTTCCGCTTTTGCCCTTTCCCCGGCCCCGGCCGTCTGTACCTTCTGGGCCAGATTGCGGGCCTGGGTCACCGCTTCGAGCGTTTGCCTTTCATGTGTCATGTATCCCTTGACCGTTTCTACCAGGTTCGGAATCAGGTCAAAACGCCGTTTTAGTTGGACGTCTATCTGCGCCCAGGCGTTTTTCACCTGGTTCCGCAGGCCGACCAGGCCGTTGTAGATCGCGATGAGCACGATGATGAGAATGGCCAGTATGCCCAGGATTATCCATAATGCTATCATGAGACCCTCCTTTTTCTTGTTTATTTTTACTTTTTAGCTTTAAACGTGTCACCCAGGAAATCCAGCACGCGCCGGGAAGCCCCTTCTGCTTTAGGGGCTTTCGCCGCGAGCTGCGTGAGCAGCTGGTGGACCTCGCCCCCATCGAACCAGAGTCCCTGCCCGCGTTGGCAGACATCGATGATTATCGCCGGATCGCCGATGGCAACATCACGCATCTTCCGGCGGCATATCGGGCATTTCCTCGCGTGGGGCGTTTCTTTTCCCTCAGGCAGGCGGAGCAAAGCCTCCGGCGAAATGTCCGCACCGGACAGATGGGCGGCTTGTAGGAATAGTTCCAGTTCGCTGGCATCGAACCAGACTCCCCCGCACTGGGGACAGTAGTCAAGCTCGATGCGGTGATGCTCCACGATTATCATTACCTTACGGCATGCCGGGCAAAGCATCAATAATCACCTTGTTGTACGTTTTCTGTTTCTCATTATAGCATAGCTTTATGGATACTCAAAAATAACTAAAAAACTGCTATAATTGTATTGTGACCCGCGATATAGCTCTTTACCTGCACTTTCCTTTCTGCCGCCGCAAATGCCGCTACTGCTCTTTCGTTTCTTACGAGAATCGCGAATCCGATATCCCTGCTTATTTAAATGCCATTAAAAGGGAAATAGTGGGTTATACGGGTGCGGGGCGAATATGCAGCATTTACTTCGGCGGTGGTACGCCGAGTCTCTTAACCGCGGGACAGATCGGTGATGTCCTGACGAATATCCACTCGATCTTCACCGTATCTCGGACCGTCGAAATTACTATCGAAGCAAACCCAGGTACGGTCGATTTGACCTTCTTGACCGAAATCAGGAAGCACGGTGTTAATCGTTTAAGCCTGGGGGTGCAGAGTCTGAACGATAAAGAGCTAAAGTTTCTGGGCAGGATCCATCGCGCCGCCGCGGCGAAAGAGGCGCGGTATCTGGCCAGGAAATCCGGCTTTGATAACGTTAACCTGGACCTCATTTACGGATTGCCCGGCCAATCTCTGGTAGACTGGCAAAGCACGCTGGATGAGGCGTTGGCTTTAGATCCAGAGCACCTTTCGCTTTATGCCCTCACCCTTGAACCCGGCACTCCCTTGGGGCAGGCTGTGGAGGAAAAACATATCCCCGCTATAGACCCAGATATCGCCGCTGACCAGTACGAACTTGCCGAGGATATGCTATCGGCGCACGGTTACCGGCACTACGAGATATCGAACTGGGCCAGACCGGGGCGGGAATGTCGCCACAATCTGGTCTACTGGCGGAACCTGCCTTATCTGGGGATAGGCGTCGCTGCCCATTCCTGCCTGGACGGGCATCGTCTGGCTAACACCAGTAGTCTGGATGATTATCTCTTAGCCTTTTCTCGCGGCGCGTTGCCGGAAAAGGCGATGGATGAGTCGATAAGCTCTGAGTTAAGTCTGGCTGAGACGGTTATTCTGGGGCTGCGACTCGATGCCGGCGTTTCCGCTGCTGGTATTCAGGACCGCTATCGTCAGCCCGTAGCGGAAATGACCGCGTTAGGGCTTCTGGAGTATTCCGGCGGGAATCTCCGGCTGACCCGCCGCGGCCGGCTATTGAGCAACGAGGTGTTCTGGCGTTTCCTGCCGGAGAAAATAGAAATATAGAGAAATGTAGAATGGACCAGACATTAATCAGAAATTTCTGTATCATCGCCCATATCGACCACGGTAAATCGACGTTGGCCGACCGCCTTATCGAGCTTACCGGCGCTTTACGGCATGAGGAAATGGGCGAACAGGTTCTGGATAGCCTGGAACTGGAGCGTGAGCGCGGCATTACCATCAAAGCCAAAGCTGTAAGGTTAAATTACCAGAGTAAAGACGGCAAGGCCTATCGACTCAATCTCATTGATACTCCCGGTCACGTCGATTTTTCTTACGAAGTCTCGCGTACGCTGGCCGCCTGCGAGGGCGCCGTCCTGGTGGTCGATGCCACCCAGGGTATCCAGGCGCAGACACTGGCGAACTATTACTTGGCCATGGAGCATAACCTTGAAGTTATCCCCGTTATCAACAAGATCGACCTGCCTGTCAGCGAGCCGGAACGTGTCCTGGAAGAAATCAATAGCGTTTTCGGGTATAGACCGCAGGATGTGCTCCTTATCAGCGCCAAGACCGGCCAGGGCGTGCCGCCGTTGCTCGAGGAAATCGTCCGCCGCATACCCGCCCCGAAGGGCGATAGCGGCCAGCCGCTGCGGGCGCTGATCTTCGACTCCCACTACGATGATTATAAGGGAGTTATCGCTTACCTGCGCGTCATGGACGGACGTATCGTTAAAGGAGATGAACTCAGGTTGATGGGGCAGGGCACGGAAATCGAGGTCCTGGAGGTCGGTTATTTTGCGCCCGGTCCCAATCCCGCGGCGGAACTGACCGCCGGCGATGTCGGCTATATCGCTACGGGATTAAAAAATATCGCCGACTGCCATGTGGGCGACACGGTAACGCTGCTTAAAAACGGCGCCGCGGAGCCCTTGGCCAGCTACCGTCCCCCCAAGCCTATGGTCTTTGCCGGCATCTACGCGACCCAGGGCGAGGAATACCCTGAGTTGCGCGAGGCTATCGAAAAGCTGAGCCTTAACGATGCCTCCCTCTCCTATGAGCCGGAGTCCAGTCCGATTTTAGGTCACGGTTTCCGCTGCGGCTTCCTGGGCCTGCTGCATATGGACATCGTCCGCGAGCGCCTGGAACGCGAGTTCAACCTGTCGCTGATAGTTACCGTTCCAGCGGTCAAGTACATCGTCACCGTTACAGGTGGCCGGCAGGTGACGGTGGTCAACCCCACCGATTTTCCCCCGCCCGCCGAAATCGAAAAAGTCGAAGAGCCCTGGGTGAAAACGACTATTATTACGCCATCGGTATTTATCGGCGCCTTGATGGAATTTGTCATATCCGCCGGAGGCATCTATAAGCGCACGGAGTACCTCGGGCAGTATCGCGGGGGAAGCGAACTCGGACAGAGGGTGTTGCTGGAGTACGAGGTGCCTTTGCGCTCGATGCTGACCACGTTTTACGACCAGTTGAAAAGTCGCAGCCGCGGTTATGCTTCGCTCGACTATGAATTTATCAGTTACCGGGAAGCCAGGCTGGTGAAGCTCGATGTGCTGATTAATGATGTGCCGGTGGATGCCTTCAGCCGCATTATGCCGCCGGAGAAAGCCCACGAGGTGGGTAAAATGGTGGTAGACAAGCTAAGAGAAAAGATTCCCCGCCAGCTGTTCAAGGTGCCCATTCAGGCTGCCATCGGCCGCCGGGTCATCGCCCGCTCGGATATCGCCGCCAAACGTAAGGACGTCCTGGCCAAGTGTTACGGCGGAGATATCACCCGCAAGCGTAAGCTGCTGGAAAAACAGCGGGAGGGCAAGAAGAAGATGAAATCCATCGGCCGGGTGGAGGTGCCTAAAGAAGTGTTTCTGGAGGTTCTTAAACTGGGATAAGGCTTGATGAAGTAGAAGCTATTTCTTAGCGGGAATCTTAAAAAGTAACGTTGTCCCTTCGCCCGGTTTCGATTCTATTTCCATGGTGCCGCCGAGCAGCCACATCCGCTCCTGCATTCCCAGCAGGCCGAGTTTACCGTTATGGGGAAGGTCATCCATCATTTCCGCAGAGTTAAAGCCCTGGCCGTTATCTTTCACGGTCAGTTTTATAACGTCTCTGGCAAACTCCACCTTGACGCTTGCTTCTGATGCATGGGCATGCTTCTGGATGTTGCTGAGCGCTTCCTGGACGATGCGAAAAACGGATAGCTCGATTTCTCCCGTCAAGCGTCTCTCCTCGCCGACGACGGCAAAGATGACGCTCATATCCGCGCTCTTGATATTGTTCGTCAGTGATCGCAGGGCCGGTATCAGCCCCAGGTCGTCGAGCAATGATGGGCGGAGATTCTGAATGAAGCTGTTCATGGACTGCAGTCCCTGGTTCAGGAGGCCGTGGATTTCTTGGAGGGCCGCCTCTTCGTCCTTACCGAAACGGTGCTTCTTCCGCAGGAGGTTATCCAGTCTTCGCGACAGAGAACCGAGGATCTGGGACATATCATCATGGAGTTCCCGCGAGATGGACCGGCGCTCTTCCTCCTGTGCCCGGGTAATTTGCTGTAAATAGTAGCGTAAATTATTTTCCAGGACTTTACGCTCGGTGGTGTCTATCAAAGTCTCGATAGCGCCGATGATCTCGCCCTTTTCATCTTGGATGGGACTGGCCGTAAAGTGGAGCCAGCGGCCTTTGCTGCCGAGGGTGGGGAAAAAGTCTTCGGCTTCGTAGGCGCCGTCGATAAGGGCGGATTTCTTAAACTTGCCGCCGTAATATACTTCGATTTCCTGAGCGGACGCGCCGCTGACAATCAGGTCGGCCATGGAGGGCCTTTTTTCGGCGTAGAAAGACTTCCAGTGGTCATCATTGCCGATGACATCCTCACTTTTGCGCCCGGAAAGCGCTTCCAGGGCGGTGTTCCAGTGGGTGACCCGGTGGTCTTTATTGATGACGAACAACGGTATGGCCGAACCGTTAACGATTTTCGATAGCGTTGTTGAGCTTAACGGCATATCTGATTACTTTCCGCTACTCCTGATCCCGGTTTACGGACTATTGCACCAGCTCTTCCAGCGTGAACCAGCCCTTCCTAAGGCCGTACAAAACCGCCTCGGTGCGGGAACCAACCCCCAGCTTATTAAAGACGTCCCTCATGTGGCCTTCCACGGTGCGGTAGCTGAGGTGGAGTCTATCGGCGATGTCTTTGTTCGTCAAGCCCCTGGCGGCCAGCTTGATAATATCCAATTCTCTCTCGCTGAGGCGCTCGGATTCCTCTTCCATTATCGGCACATTGTCCGGGAGCTTGAAATAGTTCATGACCTTCTTGGCAATACCCGGGTCGAGGACGGGTTCGCCTTTGTGAATGGCTTTAATTGCCTGTACCAGCTCGTCCCCGCTGACGCTTTTTAACAGATAACCGGCCGCGCCGGCTTTCAGCAAGGCGAAAACATATTCGTCATCGTCATAGGCGCTGAGTATCAGGATGCCGGTGCGGGGATGGGTCAGCTTGATTTGTCGTGTGGCTTCGATGCCGTTGAGCTTCGGCATGGCGATGTCCATGACGACGACATCCGGTTTCAAATCGGTGACCATTTGTACTACCTCTTCGCCGTTGGAGGCCTCACCCACAATCGTAAAACCCTTCTCGTCCTCCAGCAAACGGCGGATACCCTGACGTGTTATCAGGTGGTCCTCGCCCAGGATGATACTGATATTGTTCATAAATACGCCCCGCTATTAATAATAACAAAAATATGCCATATCTGTATATACTTGGCGGTTCTTGTGCTCTTGCCGACATTATATTTCTTGAAATTGTGAACTACACCTGCCCTGAGAAAGTATTTACATCTGTCAGTGAGCGGAAAACACTCGTCGATTCGAGTGGTTCTTGTAGAAAAAACGGGCGTGTCAACGGATGTCACCGGCCCGTCGCAGGCAATACCCTTAGATTAGGAAGGTCATTCAGGAGGTACATCCGTGGAAACTGAGCTGGATTTCGCCGCGATTCAGGCTATTATCACCAATAACGCCGGCAAGATTGAGGCGCTTATCGATAGCTATATTACCAAAAAAGAACAGTTGATATCTTTATTACAGGATATCCAGGACGAGTTCAATTACATACCTCAGGATGTCCTCATCAGAATCAGCCAGAAACTGGATATACCGCTTAGTCAGGTCTTTAGCGTGGCTACGTTCTTCAAAGCCTTTAGTCTTAAACCGAGGGGCCGCCATGTTATCACTATCTGCCTGGGCACGGCCTGTCATGTCCGGGGCGGCCAGAGACTGGTTGATAAGATGGCCAGGACCTACAACCTGAGGCCCGGGGAGACCAGCGAGGACGAGAGATTTACTCTGGAGACCGCCAACTGCCTGGGTTGCTGTGCTCTCGGACCGGTGGTGGTGGTCGATGGCAAGTACGAGAGCCAGGTAAACCCGGATAAGCTCGATAAAATCCTGAAAAAGTACGAATAAACGACAGAAAGGCTGAAGATGATTGAGCAGGTAAAAAAATTATTGGATAAAAGACTCAAAAGCGTCCGGGAACTGGAGCAGCTTCGCCAGTCAATTATCGAGGGTAAGGATACCACCCGCATTACCATTTCCGTTTGCGGCGGCACCGGCTGCCGCGCCATGGGCGCTGAAGACGTGGTCGATGCTTTCGCTGAAGAAATTGAAAAGAAAGAACTCCCGGCCAGAGTGGAGTTTAAAGAAACAGGGTGTCATGGGTTCTGCGAGCGCGGCCCGGTCGTCGTCATTGGTCCGAAGAAGATATTTTACCAGAAGGTCAAACCGGAGGACGTGCCGGGAATTATCGATAAGACCGTGATTAAAGGTGAAATCGTCAGGCGGCTGCTCTATACTGACCCCGCCACGAATAGAGAGATAATTTATGAATCGGATGTCCCGTTCTATAAAAAACAGACACGTCTTATCCTGGGGGCCAACGGCGAGATAGATCCTACCGATATCGAGCAGTATATCACCGCCGGCGGCTATAGCGCCCTGGCTAAAGTCATTTCCCGATTATCTCCGGAGCAGGTTGTCAATGAAATCACGAAGTCAGGCCTGCGGGGTAGGGGCGGGGGCGGTTTCCCCACCGGACGGAAATGGCAGTCCTGCCGTATCGCTAAAAACGATATCAAATATGTGCTCTGTAACGCCGATGAAGGCGACCCCGGCGCTTACCAGGACCGCAGTATCCTTGAAGGTAATCCCCACAGCATCCTCGAGGGGATGATTATCGGCGCTTATGCCATCGGGTCTCACCAGGGCTATATCTACGTGCGTAATGAGTATCCCCTGGCCGTAGAGCACGCCCGGACGGCCATCGGTCAGGCGCTGGACTATGGCTTTCTCGGCGAGAATATTTTAGGCTCGGGCTTTGATTTTAGAGTAACGATAAATAAGGGCGGCGGCGCGTTCGTCTGCGGGGAGTCCAGCGCCCTGATAGCGTCCCTCGAAGGTAAATTGGGCGAGCCCAAGGCTAAATACGTCCATATGTCGGAGAAAGGCCTCTGGGATCGGCCCAGCCTGCTGAATAATGTCAAGACCTGGGCTAATGTGCCCCTGATCATCAATAAAGGCGCCGAGTGGTATACGAAAATCGGCACCGCCGGCAGCAAGGGCACCATGGTCTTTTCGCTGGTGGGCAAGATAAATAATACCGGCCTGGTGGAAGTGCCCATGGGCATTACCCTGCGGCAAATGATTTTTGAAATCGGCGGGGGAATTCCGGGCGGCAGGAAGTTCAAGGCCGTCCAGACCGGCGGGCCGTCCGGCGGCTGTATCCCCGAGTCATTGCTCGATACGCCGGTCGACTTCGATGAGCTGACGAAACTCGGTTCGATGATGGGCTCCGGCGGCATGATCGTGATGGACGAGGACAACTGCATGGTGGATGTTGCCCGTTATTTTATAGAGTTCCTCAAAGGGGAGTCCTGCGGAAAATGCACTCCCTGCCGGGAGGGGCTGGCGAAGCTGAGTGAAATACTGGACCGGATTACTCATGGCGAAGGCAAGCCGGAAGACTTGCAGACGATGACGGACCTGGCGGAGGTGCTTGATAGCGGCGCCCTCTGCGCCTTGGGCAGAACGGCAGCCAATCCAGTCCTCAGCACCCTCAGGTACTTTAAAGATGAATATATGGCCCATATTATCGATAAGAAATGCCCGGCACACGTTTGCCGTGAGTTAGTCGAATACAGCATCGACGCGGAAAAATGCACCGGCTGCGGCATCTGCCTGCGCGCTTGTTCTACCAAGGCTATCACCGGTGAAAAACGCCAGCCACATGCGATCAACCGGGGCATGTGCATCAAGTGCGGAGCCTGCTTCGACGGCTGTAAATTCGGGGCGGTAATAAAACAGTAACAAATCTGTGATGTCACAGCCATCTGTTGTGATACAACGGTGAGAGAACCGTGGTAATAAGGTAAAAGGAGAATGTCCATGACAAAATACTGGCTCAGCGCGGAAAAATCGGTCGATATCACAGACTCGGAGGATGTCAATGTCGTGCACTTCACCGTCGATGGTAAAAACATCGCCGTCTCCGGCGGGCAGACTATCTTCGAGGCTCTACAGCGGATGCCCGGCATCGGTGAAATTCCCGCCCTCTGTTACAGTCCCGCCGTCCGGCCTTACGGTGCCTGCCGGCTGTGCACCGTCGAGATAAGCGAGGACGGCGGCAAGAGCTTCAGGTTTGTGGCCGCCTGCCTTTACGAGGTAAAAGAAGGTATGGTTGTCAGGACCAGTACCGAAAAGATAAAGAAGCTGCGTAAGGGAATCATCGAGCTGCTATTGGCACGGTGCCCTAATACCAGGGTAATTAAGGAGCTGGCCCAGGAGTACGGTGTGGAGAAACCCAGGTTCTCTCTAGGCGACCACAACTGCATTCTCTGCGGACTTTGTGTCCGGGCGTGCCAGGAGATTATCGGCAAATCGGCGATTAGTCTGGTGAATCGTGGTATTTATAAAGAAGTCGCTGCACCCTTCTATGCCTACGAGCTGGGGGAAGGATGTATCGGCTGTGGCGACTGCGTTTTTGTTTGCCCCACCGGCGCGATAACCATGACCGCTAACGGCAAACCGGTCTTGCCGAAGGTTAAAATACCCTATGCGGAAATCGGGGCCATGATGTCTAAAGAAAAGCTCTCGGCCTCCTCGGAATAGACAGGGTAATATTGACGGTTTACGAAGGGCGCAGCTTGAAAAGCGGCACCCCTCCTTTTTAACTGGCTTAGTGTGCCTTTTACTTGTATACCCCGTACTCCTGCGTAAACTCAATCATTGCTTTCAGGTTGGCCGGGTTCACCTCGTCGGTTGAGCTCCGCGGCGAAAGGATATACCCCCCGCCTTTTCCCACCACGTCGATGAGCTTTTTACAGTGTTCTTTCACCTGCTCAACCGTTCCCACCTGCAGTAAGGAAGAGGGGACATTCCCCTCGATGCAAACATGGTCTTTGAGTATTTCTTTAGCCCTGAAGATGTCCGTCGTATCGAGACGGGCCAGTAGCTTGCCTTTGGGAAACTCGAGCAGGTATTCCAGCCTTGACGTAAAGTTCCCCTCGAAGAAGATGCAGGGTGTCGCCCCTCTTTTGATCAGCGTCATAACCAGCTTTTTAAAGGTCGGCCAGTAGAAGGTCTGGAATTGCTTCATCGACATGAAGTCGTCGGAGCCTCTGGTATTGGTCATGAAAATTCTGATGTTCCCGTTCTCGTCGGGCTCGGGCATCGGTCTTTCCAGCGTTTTCTTTAGTATGAATTCGCAGACTTCTATTAGCTTATCAGGCTGGCGGAACATGTCCATCATGGTGCCGGCCATCCCGCGCATGGAATGGGAAAGAACGTCGTATGGGGGCATGGCCGCGCCCTGAAAATACTGCGGGAAACCCATGTTCAGAATCATCTTGTTGAACCTATCCTGTTTGGAACGCCACTTTCTCATTTCCCGCCCGGCCTTTTGCAGCGTGCGTACCGCCTTAGCGACCCTGGGCTCGGAAAAAGCCAGGGCCAGCGCCTGTATGCCCATCGGGCCGCCGCCTAGGTCGGATAATTTCGGCAGCAGCGATAGGCCTTCCATGTGCTCGCTGGTGCGAGACATAAAAATCCTGAACATATAGTCAGAAGGGTCCTTCATGTAAAGGTCGTATTCGTCGGCTTTCATGTTGTCGATTTCTATCGCCTGGTGCCCCTGGTACGGGTCGACCCCGCACCCCGGCCACTTCATCGTTTTCGGGCTCAATATTTCCAGGGCTTTGCCCGGCATAAAACCCTGCTGGAAGATTATGTCCGCCGGGAAGTCCGGTAGAGTCTTTTTATAGGCGTCATACCAGGCGTCGTAATCGTAATAGGCGGCGGAACAGGGTATCCCGGTATATTTCGCAGGAAAGTAGCCCATCGCGCAGATAACCGGGACCCTGTCCGGCATCTTTAGGTGGATGGCATCCATGATTCTTTTTTCTCTTTCTTTGCGGAGTTGCTTGGCTGTCTTTTCCATTTCTCTCTCTTTCGTGTTATTTTGTGTGGTTAGCGTTGCTGCACCATCTTATCATAAAATAAAAGGTCGCTGTTAATGTGTTCTGGCGGCACCCGTGACAAACGTTGATAAAATCGACCGAATAGATTAGACTTGGGGTTAATTCGAGATAATCTTTATTATTAACCTGGAAGGAGGTTTGGTATGACCAGATGGCATGATTTTCTGGAGAAGGATGGTAAAGCTCCCCCGTGGCCTTACCCGATACGCTATGACCAGGAGCAGGAAGTTGAGACTGATGTCCTGGTTATCGGCGGGGGCATCGCCGGGTGCTGGGCGGCCATCAGCGCTGCCCGGAAAGGCGCACGGGTAGCGCTGGTGGAAAAGGGCGACACTATCCGGAGCGGCGCCGGGGGCCCCGGCTGCGACCACTGGTGCAATGCCCCCGCCAATCCGTTGTCTAACGTGGACCCGGATGAATGGGCACAACACATGGCCGAGCCCCCGTACAGCAACGGCATCGGCACACAGATCCAGTGCCGCGAGGACTGGGATACCCTGCTCGAGATGGAGCAGATGGGTGGTAAAATCAGGGACACTAAAGATGAATATGTGGGCGCGCAGGGCCGGGACGAGAAAACCAAGTTAATGATATCCCCCCGTTATACCAAAGTACACAGTTATGTCCCCGGGTCACAGAAACCAAAAACTTTCAAAAGTAATCCAGAAGGGAAACTGAATAATGTGGTCATCCGGGTATGGGGGAGTACTTTTAAACCGGCTTTGAAAAGAGAATGTAAACGCCTGGGCGTGAAGATTTTCGACCGCGTTATGGTCACCAGCCTGTTAACAGATAAGGGAGTCCAGGGGGCGAGGGTGGTTGGGGCGACCGGCTTTAATAATCGCACCGGAGAGTTCATGGTCTTTAAGTCGAAGGCAGCGGTACTCTCCACGGCGGGCGACTGGTCGCTGTTCCTCTTAAATACCGAACTTGCGGGCTATAATACATTCCGCTCGCGCACCACCACCGGCGACGGCGCTGCCATGGCCTGGCGGGCTGGCGCCGCTCTCACTGTAATGGAGCGTACCGGTATTTTAATGCTGGGCACCGGCTTCAAGCATACCTGGTACGGCGGTGCCGGAGATGCCAGCTATGAGAACGTCCAGCTTGTCGATGCCAACGGTAAAAAGCTGCCCTGGCCTACGCAGGGGTGGGCGGATGCCGGCGCCATGAGGCCGACCCCGGAGGATATGGCGAAAATCGTTAAGGGCGTACAGACCGGTGAGTTTGCCCTGCCTTTTTACGGCGATTTTCCCGCCATGCCGGATGTTGAGCGCCGGGTCACCTGGAACCTGATGTTAGGCGAAGAGTCCACCACAAAAAATATTATCGATTCCTACGGCAAAGCCGGCTTCGATCCGGCCAAACATCTCCTCCAGAACTATAACTTTATCGAAGGCACGAGCCCTTCACAGTGGCGCACTGCCGGCGGTGGCGGCCCCATTGTCGATTGGGAATTAAAGTCCACCCTGGACGGACTATATGTCGCCGGGGAGCAGGTGTTCTCCGCCGGGGACCACAGCTTCGCCGCCTCGACGGGAAGGTACGCTGGACGTAAAGCCGCGGCTTATGCGGGTCAGATAGGCGGAGGTAAGATATCTCCCGAGCAGGTCGCCCTTGAAAAAGCCCGCGTCTACGCCCCGGTAAAACGCAGCGATGGCATCGATTGGAAGGAGCTGCACGCCGGCATCGCCCGGGCGATGCGGTACTTTTGCAGCGAGTTCAAGACGGAGTCGCTGCTGAAGATGGGGCTGGACGCACTTAAAGAAATCGAAGAAGTCCATGTGCCGCGTCTCTATGCCCTCGATCCGCATAAATTGATGCGCAGCATCGAAGACCTGAGCCTGCTGGAGCACGGACGGATTATCCTTAACGCTTCTCTGGCGCGCCGGGCAAGCAGCCAGATGCTGAATTTCTTCAGGATCGACTACCCGCAAAATGACCCGCCCGAATGGAATAAATTTGTTACCGTCAAAATGGAGAACGGCCGGTTCAAGGCTGGAGAACTGCCCCTGAATTACTTTGGCGATATGAAAGCCAGCTACGAGGCTCATAATAAGGACTATACCGGAGTCTATCAGGGAAAATAAGGAGACGGCGATGGCTCAGAAAAAGACATATGCTTTACCCAATATCACCACCCCGAGTGCGCCGGTGATTTTCCATCACGAAATCTGCAACGGGTGCAACCATTGCGTGGAGGTCTGCCAGGTAGATGTCTATATACCCAACCCGGAGAAAGGAAAACCGCCGGTTATCTTGCATCCCGACGAATGCTGGTATTGCGGCTGCTGCGTTAACGATTGTCCCCGCCCCGGGGCTATCACCTTCAACTGGCCGGTGCAGCAGAGAGCCTACTGGAAGGATAAAACCACGGGCAAGGTCTTGAGGGATAGTCAATAACGGTAGTGAAGACCAATCAGCTCGCTTTTGCTTTTGGCCGGATACGCGTCCCGATAAAGACACCGATTGCCAGAAGCAGGATTCCGGCAAAACAAACTGGCGGCGTGAGAGTCCACCAAAATCTTAACGAAGATGGGAAAAATGGACTAAAACAACGATGAATTTTGCCGATTGATATCTGGAAACCTTATCTGGCAAACAGGAAACAATAGACCAATTTAAGATATTCGGAAACAATCAATTTAGCGCGGTGGTCATTCTGCCACCATTTGCCCCCGTCGCGATGATTGTTGGGAACAGAGCAGATGGTCAGCTCTATACCTTTGAAAAATCTATGAAATAGCATGCTGGATCTCCTGGTGTGATACGGAGAGGTCACTATGATGGCTGACTTTAATTTCTCAGACCGCACAATTTCTAAGGAATATTCCGCATTCTCCTCGGTTGTCAGCGATTGTTCTTCAAGTAAGATAACGTCTTCCGGTACCCCTGATAGTAATGCCTGCCTCTTCATTATCTGGGCTTCAGTCGGAGCGTTTTCGTAGGCTCGAAATCCCCCGGTAAATAGAAGTTTATCGGCGTAGCCCGACTTATAAAAGCTGATCCCTTGAGCTACAACTTCGCTGGGGCCGCCGCCTAAAACGATGATAACATCGGCTGGCTTCGGCTCTTCATTCACAAGCAGGAAGTCTTCTACCGCGTAAAGAAACGAATCATAATAGAGGATAGATACAGT
>CAZEUJ010000008.1:6209-26371 GCA_964514525.1 uncultured Dehalococcoidaceae bacterium | reverse complement strand
GCGAGCTTAACCAGCTCGCCGGCCCGGCTAAAGTCGAGCTGTTTATCGACTAGCTCTTGTGTCCGTATAAGAGGGTGATACTACGATGACCGCAGTCGAGGATATTCTTAAGAACAGCCGGACGGTCGCGATGGTCGGGCTTTCCTCCAATCCCGACCGGCCCAGCAACGTCGTCGCTAAATATCTCAAGGCGCACGGCTATAAAATAATACCCGTCAACCCCAACGAAAAGACGGTCCTCCGACTCAAAAGCTATCCCGACCTTTCTTCCATACCAAGAAAAGTTGATGTCGTCGATATCTTCCGCCGGTCGGAAGACGTCCTGCCCATCGTGCGGGAGGCTATCAGGATAGGGGCTAGAGCCGTCTGGATGCAGGAAGGTATTAAAAACGCGGAGGCCGCCGCCGAGGCGCGTAAGGCCGGCCTTAAAGTAGTACAGAATAAATGCATGCGCAAACAGCACATCAAGCTTTTCGGAGGTAGATAAACACCCTTCCCTTTATCCCCTTTTAGAAATCCATCCCCCTTTATCCCCCTTCCTTTGACAAAGGAAGGGGGAAGTTATTTTTAAGAGGGGCTTCGCCCCTCTCCGCAGGCTACTCCCTTACGGGTATTGGCGTCTCCCTTTCGTAAAGGGAGATAAGAAAGGGATTTCCGCTCTCCCTTCGCCCGTCTCGATCAATCCCTTAAAATAACAGGGCGTTTAAGAGGGGCTAAGCCCCTCTTCTTATTCTTCCCCCTCTCCTGCGGAACGCCTTGCAGGAGAGGGGGACACAGGGGGAGAGGTCAGAAAAACCCTGTTTGAGAGGGGTTCACCCTGAGGGGTTCTCCCTGAAGGGGATTAAGGGGGTGAGCAGCGTTAAAGAACATATCATGTCTTCGTGTACTAGCGTCTCGCCATTACAGGTGTTATCATGAATTAAACGGTTGGTAAAAAATGAATATCAACCTGACGTTTATGGGCGCGGCCCGCGGTGTGACTGGCTCCCGGTATCTGGTAGAGGCGAATAACGTCAAGCTCCTCGTGGACTGCGGCCTTTACCAGGAAAGGGACTTCCTGCACCGTAATTGGGAGCCCTTCCGGTGTTCGCCGTCGGATTTATATGCCGTTCTGCTCACCCACGCCCATCTGGACCACTCCGGCCTGCTTCCCAAGCTCGTCAACGAAGGGTTCCATGGCAGGGTAATCTGTACCCCGGCCACCGCCGATATCACGAAAATCATGCTCATCGACTCCGCCCACCTCCAGGAAGAAGACGCCGCCTACAAGAAAAAAAGGCACATCCGGGAAGGTAGAAAAGGTCCCTACCCTGAAATACCGCTTTATACCGTCGCGGACGCTGAGGCGTCTTTACAGTTCTTCACTCCCGTCGATTACAATGTGCCGGTAGCCGTCGGTGACGGCATTACGGCCACTTTCCATGACGCCGGCCATGTGCTCGGTTCGTCCATGATAAAGCTGGTTATCAGTCAGAACGGGCAGAAGCTGAGCATCGTTTTCTCGGGGGACATCGGCCGCTGGGACCGCCCCTTCCTGCATGACCCGGATGTCTTCCGCCTGACCGACTACATCGTGATGGAGTCCACCTACGGCGATAGAGCACACAAGGGCGCCGAGTTGATCGGCGACGAGCTGATGGAGATTGTAAAGGCGGCTTTTACCGCCGGGGGTAATATCATCGTCCCCAGCTTTGCTTTACAACGCGCCCAGGAAGTACTCTACTATTTGAATAATTTGTTGATGGAAAAGCGGATTCCGGCCCTGGATGTCTATCTCGATAGCCCCATGGCGATTGAAATCACCGAGGTTTTCAAACGATATTCCGAGCAGCTTGACGACGAGATGAAAGACCTGATACGCCGGCACCGCTCTCCTTTTGATTTCCCCGGCCTTAAAATGGTGAAAACGGTGGAGGAATCGAAAGCCCTCAACGATATCAAGGGCACCGTCATGATCATCGCCGGCTCCGGGATGGCAACGGGGGGTCGGATAAAGCACCACCTCGTCAATAATATCTCGCGGCCGGAGTGCACGGTATTGTTCGTCGGCTACCAGGCGGAAGGCACCCTGGGCAGGCAAATTCTCGATGGTGCTAAAAATGTCAGAATCCACGGGCAGATGCGTCCCGTCCGGGCAAAGATAGAGCATATCCAGGGCTTTTCCGCCCACGCCGATAGGGACGAGCTTTTAAAATGGCTTTCCAGACTCTCGGCCGATCCCAGGCTGATTTTCATTACCCACGGCGAAGCCCGCGCCGCGGAAAGCTTTAAAGATTTCCTGAAAGAAAAGACCGGCTATAAAGTTACCGTACCAACATTTGGCGAAAAGTTCCGGCTGGAATAATGCCGGAGATGTATTGATTAGGGAGGGATGACCATGCCTACAGACTATGAAATCAATCAACTGGAAAAAGAAGAGTCCTGGCGGATGTTCCGTATCATCGGGGAACTGGTGGAGGGCTTCGATACCCTGTCCGATATCGAACCGGCCGTCACGATATACGGTTCATCACTGATGAAAGTGGATAACCCATGGTATGCGCAGACCGAGGAAATCACCTACGGACTGGGCAAGGCCGGCTTTAATATTATGACCGGCGGCGGCCCCGGCGTTATGGAAGCCGCCAATAAGGGCGCTCACCGGGCAGAAGTTAAATCGGTTGGTCTTAACATTCAGCTGCCGCAGGAGCAGGCATGCAATGTTTACGCCGACCGCTCGATAACGTTTCACCACTTTTTCGTACGCAAGGTTATGCTGGTAAAGTACGCCACTGCCTTCGTTATTATGCCCGGCGGACTGGGCACGCTGGATGAACTGACCGAGGTGATGACGTTGATTCAAACTCAGAAGATAAAGCCCTTCCCGGTGATACTTGTCTCCAGCGATTACTGGCGCGGCTTTCTCGACTGGCTAAAACAAACAGCCATACCAAATGGCTTTATTGCCGAAAATGAATGTGAAATGCTGCGGGTCCTTGATAAACCTGCCGATATTATCAATGCCGTTAAGACCTGGTACGAACACCAGGAGGTCATCGGGAAGAAAGCACTCCAGAGTTAGTTACAGAGATAGACAGATACAACATAATCAGGAGTTATGAAAACGAAAAAGCTCTTATTAGCGGCACTACTCATCGCGATACTAATATCCGGGGGTATTCTAGCAGGATGCAAGACCGTGATAATCGATACCAACGGTGGACCGGTCACCACGAAGGAGTATGACTTCACCGATTTCACCGGTATCGAGATAGGCCACGCCTTTGAGTTGGAGGTAACGCCCTCAGATACATGTAAAGTGACCATCACCGCATACGAGAGTATCCTCGACCGTATCGATGTCTCTAGAGCCGGCAGCACGCTAAAAATAGACATGGATGCCTGGTTCTTTAGCTGGCACAGCACCCCTAAAGTCACGATTACGATGCCCGTCCTGCGCGACCTGGATATGTCCGGCGCGAGCCAAGGCACCATCACGGGATTCCGCTCTTCTGAGGATTTCACCCTGGATTTAAGCGGCGCCAGCCAACTCGATATAGATCTCGAGGCCGGCGAATTTGAATCGGTAATAACCGGGGCCAGCCGTCTCAACGGCTATCTGAAAGCCACCGACTCCAGAATCGAGCTATCCGGCGCGAGCCAGGCCAACCTGACGGGTTCCGGAGATAACCTGATCCTGGACGCTTCCGGCGCCAGCCGTGGCGAGTTGTCAGATTTCCCTGTAGTCGATGCTGAGATAGAACTCAGCGGGGCCAGCAACGCGGTAGTGAATGTCAGCGGCAGAATGGACGTCGATTTAAGCGGTGCTTCTTCACTCGAGTATTATGGAAATCCCACCCTGGGACAACTCGATATTTCGGGCGCGTCGCATATAGAACATAAAACTAATCCGTAATTCCCAGCCAGATTTAAGGGGCGTACGGAGCTATCCGGTAACTCAATCCGCCGTGCGCCCTAGCCTTTTTTCGCTTCTTTCTTCCAGTTCTCGGCCTTCTCGATAAGCTCCCTGGCCGTGGTGAGCGCGGTTGGTGTATAACGCGAACCGGCAATCATCACGGCCAGTTCTTTAAAACGCGCCTCCCCCTGAATCGACTCGATAGTGCTGACCGTACGTTCGCCGGTGGTCTGTTTGCTGACGCGGTATTGCGCGTCGGCGAAGGCGGCAATCTGCGGCAGGTGGGTCACGCAGATTACCTGGTGGTGCCGCGAGAGGTTCCATAGCTTCCGCCCGATGACCTCGCCGCTGCGTCCCCCGATGCCGATATCGATTTCATCGAAGATGAGCACCGGGATGGTATCGGCCTCGGCCAGGGCGCTTTTCAGCGCCAGCAGAAATCGCGATATCTCGCCGGTTGAGGCGATTTTATCCAGCGGCTTGAGAGGTTCGCCCGGGTTTGTCGACGCCATAAAGACGATATCGTCCACGCCTGTGGCGCTGTACCTATAGAGCTTTCCATCGGGAAAAGGAATGCCGTCCGGAGAGGTCTCCTGGCTTATTGATATATCGAAGTCGACTCTCCCCATATTGAGTTCGGCAAGCTCTTTCTTCACCACGGCGGCAAGTTTTTTAGCGGCTTTGCTGCGCTCGCGGGAAAGACGGGAGGCCAGACTCCCCATCTGTGTTTTCAACTGCTCTCTTTCGGCTTTCAGCTTCTCGCGCCGCTCGCCGGAATAGGTCAGCCCATCCAAATCCTTCTCGGCTTTATCCAGGTAATGCAATACCTCGTCGACGGAGCCGCCGTATTTCCTTTTCAGGCTCCGGATAAGTTCCAGCCTGGCCTGGACCTCCTCGAGGCGCTGCGGGTCGAAGTTAAGGTTATCGCCGTAGGAGCGGATATCGCGCGCTAGCTCTTCGAGCCCGTGCACCACTTCCTCCAGGTAGCCCAGCTTCGACTTTAACGAGGGGTCGGTCTCGATGATCTGCCTCATCGCCGGAATAGCTTCGTTGACTTTATCCAGCGCCGACGAAGAGTCGAGGGAGTTCTCATCTCCATAAATCGTCCGGTATATTTCGTACGAAGCCGCCTTCAGCTTTTCCGCCGAGGTCAGCAGGGCCAGCTCTCTTTCCAGCGCCGCCTCTTCCCCCTCCCCGAGCTTTGCCCGCCGGATTTCGTCGATCTGGAATTTGAGCAGCTCCGTCTGCCGAGCCAGTTCCTGTTCGCTCCGGGACAGCGCCTGGATTTCACGCTCTATCTGGTGCAGTTCCGTAGCCTTAACGCTGAAATCATGCCTCAGGTCCAGGGTATGGGCGTAGGCATCGAGGAACTCCCGGTGCTGCTCTTTCCTGAGCAGCGAGAGGTGCTGGCTCTGGCCGTGGATATCGACTAACGCCGCGCCGATATCCCGCAGTAAAGACCGCGCTACCGCCTGCCGGTTTACCCGCGGCGTGGTGCGACCCTGCCGGCGGAAATCGCAGGAGAGGAGGATGGTATCATCTTCGATATCCAGTCCCTTCTCCGAGAGCAGCTCCCGCAGCGGCGCCCGCTTTTCGTTACTTTCTATGCCAAAAACGCCTTCGATCCGGGCTTCGTCCGAACCGTGGCGGATGTCCTCGTCATTGGCCTGGCCGGAAAGTAGCGCTTCCACGGCATCGATGACCAGCGATTTCCCGGCGCCGGTCTCCCCGGTAATCACATTCAATCCCTCCGCCGGCTTCCAGTCAATCCCCTCGATGATGCCGAAGCCCTTTACCGTCAGTTCGTCCAGCACTCTTTAGCGCTCTCCCTTTTTATTTTCGGTATCGCTAACATCTTGCGCCATTTCCAGGTTACTGAATATCCCCTGGAACGGCAATTGTAATTGCTTTTTAAGGTCGTTGGCGTTACGTGGCGCGTAGGCCTGCCAGTGGTTATTGAAAAAAGCGAAGAGCATTTTCGTTTTTTCCACGGCTTTTTTTACCCTTTCCGCCAGCCCGGTTATCTCTTCCGGTGAATAGAGATATCTATAACGGGTCTCGTTATCACCGCTCCACCAGTCTTTAGCATTCCTGCCGTGAAAGCGGAAATAAGCCATGTCCGCCGTGAGTGGTACTTCCATGGCTATGGAAGTACTGAACTTGGGCTCGTCAATGTTTACCCAGGCGATATTATTTTCGCGGAGAAGTCGGGCGGTGCTGGCATCGTCGCTCCAGCACCGGTTCCTCAGCTCCACCGCCAGCGGGTACTGCCCGAACGTTCGCGCCAGCGCCCCAAGTATCTGCTTTCCATAGTCGTCGTTTTTAAAGCTGGGCGGGAACTGCGCCAGCAGCGCCCCCAGCTTGCCGGACTTTGCCAGCGGCTCCAGGCTGCGGCAAAAAACGTCCACGTCCTCTTGTGATATTGCCGCCGCTTCACCGGTAGCTTCCCGGTACATCTTGGGGTGGGTGAATTTTTGCCAGAGCTTCACGGCAAAGAGAAAGCCCGCCGGGACGCGGCGCGCCCAGTTGTAGACAATACCGGGGTCGGGCGGTCGATAGAAAGAGCTGTTAATCTCCACCGTATTGAAGAACTGGCTGTAATATTCCAGCTCGTTTATCTTGCCGGCGGGGTAGAAAAAGCCCTTCCAGGTGCCCTCGCCTTTCGGGTAAGACCAGCCGGATGTGCCGATATAGATGCTCGCGCCGGTGGACATCATGCCTCCTGAGGTCATTATACGAAAACAGCTAAAAAGATAAAAGTCAAAACTAAAAGTCAGGTTCTGATTAGTATCTATTTGGTATCTATATTAAGTGATGACCTCACCCCCTGGCCCCCTCTCAAACAGGTTTATATTTGGTACTCGTTTTTTCTTCTGTTTGAGAGGGGGATTTTAAAAAAGAGGGGTCGTGACCCCTCTTAAACGCCCCGTTGAAGATGAAATTTATTTGAGGTGGGGTGGAAAATGAGCGCGGGCATAGCTTCTCCCTTTAGTAAAGGGAGATTGAGAGGGATTTTCGCTTCCTTTTCGCCCCTCTTAAACACCCCGAATTTTTACTGACCTCTTGCCCTTAGTCCCCCTCTCCGCCTGTGGAGAGGGGAAACAGGGGTGAGCATATAAAATATCAAAGTAAACACAACCGGACAAAATCCCCTTTCTCTTCCCCTCCGCCCCATGTATAATTTCTACGGTAAACCGTGAACTGTAAATTAGCTTGCAATAAATCGAAAAACAAATACCCTGATTTTATAGCTGATTTAACATAAATCGAGGAACGAATATTACACACGATTCGTTCGTGGACCTTAACAAAAAAATATTTTAAAAACAAATCAAATCCAGGAAAAAAGAAGGGGGGCTTTCGCCCCCCTCCAGAGTGTCTTGCCGTGTAGCTAAAGGTTTAGTCGGCCGGCAGCAGCGGCGTGTAGACGCCCGCCTTCAAGATGGCGAAGCGTAACGCCAGGCCGCCGATTATCTCGCTGATGACCGCCGTTATCATGATCGCCGCGGCCGGCTCGTCGGTCCACAGCGTTGCCAGGGATATAGCCACCGGGATAACGATGCCGAACAGGAACACGCCAATCCAGAATAGCGGCGCCAGGCTCCCCCCTATCAGCCTTTTCACGGCGTCCCTCGCCGATGAGCTGCTGTAGGTGGTGTTCCACAGGTATACCCCGATTATCACCGCCAGAGCAATCAGCACCACGCGGATTATATTCTCCAAGGTCACTATTTGCGAGCTGTCCTGCCCCATCATGATGGCCAGGAGTATCGCTAGGCCGCCGGTAAGGCCGCAGGTCACGAAAAGCACCGGCACGATGGCCGAGTTCCACACTTTGATGGCACTCACATAGCTGACGGCGAACCCGGTGTATATCGACTGCGCGAAGGCGAATATCCCGGCGATTATCTTTAACGCGGTGATGAGGCCCGTGGCTTCCGGCGCCCACTGTGCGGTGATAAGCGTCAGCGTCGTAAAGCCGATAAACAGCATGATGAAGATGAAACCCCGGGCGATCCAGGATGTCTTGGGCTTCATGAACATGCGCCAGAACCGCGTCGGGTGGCTGAGGTGTATCATGTATGATACACCCATGGCCCCGGCGAGCAGCCACGACACGAACATCCCTAAAATGTTATCGAAGTAAGCGGCCGCCAGGAACAGCCCGCCGCTGATGCCCCCCAGGAAGAAGGCAAAAGCGATGAAGTTGCCCCGCCCGTCTATCCAGTCTTTCTGCTGCTGGTACTTGACCATGAACTCGTACGGTTTTCTCTGTATCATCATTTCTCGATACCTCCCTTAGTCGATGTAATAAATCGACGGCTGCGTGTCAAATTCCGGATGGAACGGGTGGCCGTGTTTTTCTTTGATCACCCTGTTGATTTCGCTGTTAGAGTCATCGAGATCCCCGAAGTGTATCGCCTTGGTCGGGCAGCTGATAACGCAGGCGGGGGTCGCTTCACGGTCGACGCCGGGTGTCAGCCCCGCCGCCATGCCGGAATCTATCCTCTCCTTGCAGAAGACGCACTTCTGCACGACGCCCGGCGTATGGGGATATAATGTCTTCCCTATCTTCTCGTGCTCGGTTAGCTCCTGGCCAGGGAAATATTGCGATTTACCGTCTTCGTACATCGAGCGCATCTGGTAGGGGCAGGCGACCATGCAGTAGCGGCACCCCACGCACTTGGTATCGTCAATCCAGACAATGCCGTCTTCGCGCTGCTGGGTGGCCCCGGTGGGGCAGACCTTGACACACTTCGGGTCGGCGCATTGGTTGCAACGCACGTTATAGATGAGCTTGGTGACGTTGGGGTATTTGCCGCTCTCACCGATCAGGACCCTGTTCCAGAAGATGTCCGGCGGCAGAAAGTGCTCCGCCTTGCAGGCGAGGACGCACTCGTTACAGCCGATGCACCTCTTCAGTTCTATCGCCATTCCCCATCTCATAGCTTGTCGCCTCCTGCTCCGTCGTATTCTATTCTGTGGTCAATCTTGTAGACCTTGACCGTCATGGCCGTTTCCTGGCTCCAGCACACCGGGCAGGCATGTTTGAAGTCCGATTCCAGCAGGATATTAAAGTTGGTGCCTTTGCCGTAGGCTATCGGCGCTCCCTTTGCCCAGGCGCCGGAACAGGCTGATATCGCCACCGTCTTGGGGTGCTGGCCCTGCATTGTCTTCAGCGTGCCGGTGGTCTTACGGCCGTAGGGTGTTTCCAGGCAGATAAGGTCGCCGTCTTTCAGGCCTTTCTTTTTAGCCGTGTCTTCGTTCATGGTGATGTTGTAGGTATAGGGGTTGAGCCGGCTCACCTCATCCAGCCAGGGCATCTCCATGGTATAGGTGCCGTTATGGAGGATATCGCGGTAGGAGAAACTGTAGAGGTCGTACTCGCTGCTGATTTCTTTGCCGACCTGCGGCGTGAAGTAGCTGATGAGAGGGGTAAACTGCTCCCAGTCCAGCTCTATCCCGGCCTTCTCGGCGTTCTTCATGACGTCCTCTTTAAGCTCGGCAATATGCTCCAAATAGATGGGTATGCGTACATCCACGTACCAGCGCCAGTAAGCCTCGTGTACCTTCTTGGGCCATTTCATGAAACCTTTTTCGGATATGTATTCCAGGCCATGTTCATCCCCGAAGTAAAACTTGAAGGCGCGGTTCATCATTTCCTGGTAGGTAATCTTCTCGTCGGGCTTTATCAGCTGGACCACCTTCTTCGGGTCGATATCGCCCAGATGCCTGATGCTGTCGATGTCGCCGCCGATGAGCGCCTCGCCGCCGAAGCTGGTGAAATAAACGTTGTAGTAGTTGTTCATCTCACCTCTCATGCCCAGCCGGTCAGCCAGGTCCCAGAGAGCTTCAACCTTATTCCGGCGCTCGTAGGCCGGCGGGACGACGGGCTGGCGTATCGGGAAGTTCCAGCCTTCCATGCCGATGGGGTGGTTGAAGAAAGGACCGTGGGATGAAAAGAGGCAGTAGGCTTCCAGCGGGTGGCAGTCGGGGAGGACGATATCGGCAAATCCTTCGCAGAACTCGTTGGGAAGGATGTTAAAGGTGACGATGAACGGTATTTTCTTCCAGAATTCCGCGGCTATTTCACGGCTCTGGGTGCTGCGGATCATATTGGCGCCGAAAATCATCGCCATCTCGACCTCGTAGGGCCGCCCCAGCTTATCCCAGTATTTATCGAAGTCCGAGGTTACCGGCTGGGGAGAGAAAGACGCCGTCGGCGTCAGCTCCTTCATGAGAGTAGTATAGGGCACCTTGGATTCTTCTATCGGCCAAGGCCTGTGCTCCATGAACGACCCCGCCGTGAGCATGCCGTCTTTGCAGGCGTAGGGTATCATCCTGAAACGCCCTGTCTCCGGGTACCCTTCGACGTATGCCGGCCAGCCGAGCGTGCCGCCGGGGACATCCATAGCGCCGACGATGGCGTTGAGCAGGCACATCGCGCAGTAGCTCTGCGCGGAATTGGTGTGTCCCTGCCCGCCGCGGAACATGATAGCGGCTACCGGCCGGAAGGGAAGCTTCTCCCCTTCTATTTCAATGGTGGCGCCTATCATGGCCGCATCCGCCCACTCCCTGGCGATGCGCCGGACGGTGGCTGCCGGAACGGTGCTTTCTTTCTCCGCCTGTTCCGGCGTGTACTGTTTAACGTGGTCTTTGACGAGCTGGAACGACGGGTGGCATTTGACGCCGTTGACCTCGTACTCGCCGAGGATGGCGTAATCGCCGATGGTCTTATCGTTAAAGACCTTGGCTTTGTTGTCCTTGGCATCCCAGACGAGCGGTTTGTTGGTCTCTATATCGCGGACGTATTTGCCATTGGGGCCGATGAGGTACGGGCCGTTGGTCTTCAGTTTGATGAACTCGGCGTCATAGACATTCAGCTCGTTGAGGAGGATATTGACCATTGCCATGGCGACGATGCCGTCCGTCCCGGGCAGAATGGGCACCCACTCGGTGGCTTTGCCCCCGCCGAAGTTGCAGATGGGGTCGAAGACGACGTTCTTCATGCCCCTGGAGCGGGCATCGGCGGAAAGCCTCATGTTAAAGCCCATCGAGTGCCCCGAGCCGGTCCCCTTGTTGGAACCCATCTGGATAGCATAATTACAGTACTTGAAATCGGGGACGATGGACCACGAGGCATGGTAGAGGCCGGCGCCCATGTGAGAGCCGCTGCCGCAGTGCAGACCGGCGCCGCCGACGTACCAGTTCTTGGTGCCGAAGACGGCCCCGAAGACCCCGAAGCCCAGGGGCAGGTCCGGTCCGCTGCCTGGCCCCGGCGTGCCGCCGTGAAGGAGCTTGTGGGGGTTCTCGGCGCGGATTTTCTTGAGACGCTTGGCCATTTCATCAAGGGCCTCGTCCCAGGAAATACGCTCCCACTTGGGGTCTTCAAAGATACCCTTCTTCGGATTGGTCCTTCTCAGAGGGTAATTGTAGCGATTGGGGTCGTAGAGGGCCTGTATCATGGCCTCGCCCTTGGCGCAGATACCGCCCTTGGGGCCGAAGTCGCTATCGGGGTCACCTTCGATTTTCACGATAACGCCGTTAACCCGGTGGGCCCGGATGGTGCAGGTGCCGTAGCACCCGCCGCAGGTAGTCCTGACCCAGGTATCTTCCCAGATTTCCGGGTTACCTTTAACGGATAGCCCCAGTACCGGCTTGTTTTTTTCCGGCTTTTTTGCTTGGGTTACCATTTCCACCTCCTTAGGTAATTTATAAATTATCTACTATTTAGAAGCTGAACCGGCATTAACCAGAGCTTTCAAAAGGGCGAAGCGCTCATCGACCTGTTTCTGGAGCTCGGCAATGCCGTCCTCTTTCAAATGCGAGAATTTCCGCATGAGCTTCGTGAATTCCGTAACCGGCCTGGGACTGGCAACTTCTACCGTTATTTTCGGCACGCCGTCTTCCGCCTCCCAGAGCGGGAAGTAGTTGGTCCTGACGGCGGCGCGGCATACCTCTATGGACATATTGGAGTCAACGCGCCAGCCCACGGGGCACGGGGAAAAAACGTGAAGATAAACAAACCCTTCTTTCGCCTTGGATTTGGCTTTCTGGAGCTTTTTGGCGAGGTCCTCCAGGTTGCTTAAGGTGGCCGTAGCCATGTACCTGGGTTTGTGCATCAGCATCACCATGGGCATGTTCTTGGGAGCCTGCTGCTTGCCCTTACCGAGTTTGCCCACCGGGGTCGTGGTGGTGGCGGCGCCTTTCTGGGTGGCGCTGCTCCGCTGGTTGCCGGTGTTCATGTAGCCTTCGTTGTCATACGTAAGGTAGATAATTTTCTCCTGCCTCTCGGCGGCGCCGCTGAGTGGTTGAAAGCCGACGTCGGTAGCGCAGCCGTCGCCAGTGAAGCAGACTACCGTGGCATCCTGTCCGATTCTGTTGAAGTAACGGGAGAGACCGGTAGCCTTGGATGGTACTCCGGTCATGACAGAAGCGAGATAAGCCATCTTGTGCCAGGCGCCAACATTCTGCCCGTGCAGAACCGGTGCCGCGCACCCGGGCGTGCCGACGAATACCATGTTCTTTCCCAGGACCTTCGGCACGAACCTGGCGGTAAGCTCGAGGGGACAGCCGGCGCACCAGGCGACACCCCCGGCGAAGGGGTCATCCTGGCAAAAATAATCAAAAACCCTGTTTCTTTTCTTCGTTGTTTCTACCATCTTTTTTACCCTCGCTATTCCATCGGAATCCAGGTTACCTCCTGGTAGGGCTTGCCGCGGGCGGCGGCATCGACTTCATCAATCACCCTGCCGATATGAGGTATGGTGATATCGAGGTTGGCCAGGCCGTCGATATAGCTCAACACCGGCATCGGTCCGAAATCGGCTGTGAGAGCTTTCAGCTCGGTGCAGATAGGCCCGTACTTCCACCCGAAGCAAACGCTCCGGTCGATAACGCCAACCGCTTTTTTGCCTTTAAGAGCTTTAATCAGCTTTTCGGCGGGGAAGGGCCGGAAGAGCCTCAGCTTAATCAGCCCCACCTTTAGCCCCTGTTCCCTTTTTGTGTCGACGACGGTCTTGGCGGTCCCGGTTGCGCTGCCGGAGGCAATGATAACGATATCGGCGTCATCGGTACGGTACTCCTCAATCTGGCCGCCGTAGTAGCGCCCGAAGTAATCTCCAAAGGATTTGTCTATTTCATCCACTTTATTTTTGACCCGCTCCAGCGCCTGGCAGTGTTTATAGCGGGCTTCCACATAGCCCATTTCTATGCCGTGCGTGCCGCAGCCGATAGGCAGACCCGGCACCAGCCTCTGGCGCGGCGGCTGCTTTTTGAGGGGCGCCAGGAACGCATCGACATCTTCGATTTCCGGAATTTCCACAGCCTCGGCGAGGTAGGAGAGATAAAAACCATCATAGTTCACCATCACGGGGAGCAGAATGTCGTTATCCTCCGCCAGCCGGTAGGACATAATAATCTGGTCGAGGATTTCCTGGTCGTTCTCCACGATTATCTGGACCCACCCCGTGTCCCTGGCGGAAATCATGTCCTGCTGCCCCGAGGAAACGGCGTGGATTCCCGGTGTTTCCCGGTTAGCGTTGACCATAACTATCGGCGCCCGGAAACCGGACGCTTCCTGGAGGGCGTCATACATAAATACCAGCCCGTAAGAAGAGGTAGCGGTAAAGACCCGCGCGCCGGCAACACTGGCGCCTAAGACGACGTTCATCGCCGAGTTTTCACCCTCCACTTCCACATATTCAGCATCCATAACACCATTAGCTTTAAACTGGGCGAGCTGTTCCGCTATCTCGCTCTGGGGGGTAATGGGGTAAGCGGCTATCACTTCCGGCCGGCAGACCATAGCCCCGTAAGCGCCGACGGCATTACCTGTTATTACTCTTACCTGACCTTTTTTAGCTATTGCCATCAGAGAACTCTCCTTCCGAGACCATAGTAATGGCTTTCCTCGGGCATTCCGTGGCACAGATACCGCAGCCTTTACAAAAAGCCAGGTTAACCTCGTAATAGTCGCCCATGTCTTTCATGCACTGCGGCGGACAGTATAAAGAGCACAGGCCGCAGTAATTGCATTTGGCTTTTTCCAGCACCGGCCTCTCCGTGCGCCAGCTTCCGGTATCCAGACAGAGCAGCAACTTACCGGCGTTTGACCAGGCACTTTCCGTTTGAAAAATATTTTTATGCTTAATTACCATTTTGTTACCTCCACTTCACGGTAGCCCCTCTCGGCGCTCTTCAGATTCCTCTGTAGGATATCGCCGCTGAGATAGTCCGGCAGGCATGCCAGTATCGATTCCAGCTTCAGCCAGCCGGTAGCCGCCGCGAAAGCGCCCAGCAGACAGGTGTTGGGGATATCCCGCCCGATTTCCTGTACCGCTATAGCTGTGGCGTTGACCACTCCCCCTATCTTCAGGTTTTCATTAGGCCGCTCGGGAAGCTTATTCTGGCTGTTGAGAATAAAAACGCTTTCTGGCCGCAACCCGGTGAACAGGGTGGGAAGCGTTAAAAGCCCGGGGTCGATGACTATCAGGCAGTCCGGATTATAAATCTGGGTCTTTTCCCTTATCGGCTTGTCATCGATGCGGGTGAAAGCTACCACCGGCGCGCCGCGCCTTTCGAAGCCGTACATGGGGAAGCTGGCCACGTATTTGCCCTCGGTCACGAAAGCGCTGGCCAGCATCCTGGCGGCTAAAACCGCCCCCTGCCCGCCTCTCCCGTGAATCCTTATCTCTTTCACAGTTACATATTCCCCTCTTTATTCGTATTCAGCGCCGATATACCCCGGTTCCGCTGTGAAACCGACCCTGTGTTAAAGCTATTCGCGGCGTTTTCCGTTTCCCGTAGTCCTGGCTATTTTCGGCCTCAGGCTCTCCCGGATCGTCCTCATAAGGTCCACCAAGTCTTCAACCTGCTTCTTGTCCATGCAGGACAGCACCTCACGACTCAGCTCCTGTGCGATGGGACTTAACCTGTTGGCTTCTCCCCAGCCTTTGTCGGTGATGACCACTTTTACCGACCTCCGGTCATCGGTAGAAGGCTCCCGGCGCACCACGCCCTGTCTTTCCATGGTATTTATCACCGCCGTTATCGAGTTTTTCTCCCGGAAGACGGTCTCCGCTATTTCCGAAGGCGTCATCTCGCCGCCGTTTTTGAACAGGGCACTCATGATATTGAATCGGATAAGGCTGGCTTCATAGCGCTTCAGCTCCACTTCCAGGTAGCGCGTCAGCACCTCGAAAGACAACAGTATGGATAACATCGTGCCCAGAGGAGTTTTATCGGTTCTCTTACTTACTTCGCTAATCGTCATCGGCTTCTATCAAAGCTATCGGATACTGCGGATATATTCCATCTAGAACTATATTATACCTATTTAAAGACCTTGTCAACATCAATTTAAAATCAAATGACTATGCAAGCGTTATGATTGGGCGTATATAACGGTCTTTTTTCGTTCCATATGGAATGATTATGCGCCCTGACATTTGCCAATTATAGCATATTTTGGGTATATTAGTATGCGGCGGAAAATTTTATCCCCCCACCTACCGCCTGAAAGCTGAAGAGGAAAATCATAATGAACAACGAATACTGGAACCCTGTTCTGGAAACAATGCCCCGGGAAAAGCTGCAACAATTGCAGTTTAAGAAGTTCCGGGAGATTTTTACCTGGGCTTACGAACACTCAAAGTTCTATCATAAGCTCTACAGCGACGCCGGCATCGAACCCGGCGACCTTAAAAAGTTTGAAGATATTAAAAAAGTGCCCAAGATGGAAAAGTCTATGATGCGGAGCGTCCAGGGACCCGGCAAAGATAACTTTCCTTACGGTGATATACTGTGCGTCCCTCTGGAGCAGGTAACGGACTACCGCCAGACCAGCGGCACTACCGGCCAGCCGGTCTATCAGGCGGATACCTGGCAGGACTGGGAGCTCGGTACCGAGGCCTACTGCTACGCGATGTGGGCGCAGGGCTACCGTCCCGGGGACCGCATTTTCCTGCCCTTCGGCTATAACATTTTTATCGCTTTCTGGGCTTATCATTACGCCGGCGAGAAGATCGGCTGCGAGGTTATTCCCGGCGGCGTTCTCAATACCGAAGCGCGTATATTAAAAATGCAGGAACTCAGGGCCACCGCGATGGGCGCTACCCCTACCTATATCCTGGGTATGGCGGAGACCGCCCGCGGCATGGGCATCGACCCGCCGAAAGACCTGTTCATACGTAAAATCACCGTAGCCGGAGAGCCGGGCGGCAGCGTCCCCGCCACGCGTAAAAGAATGGAGGACGCCTGGGGGGCTAAAGTCTACGACCAGGTGGGCAGCACGGAAATAGGCCACTGGGGCTGGCAGTGCACCCACCAGGCCGGCCTGCACGTTAACGAGGGATTTTATCTGGTGGAGATCGAGGACGTTAATACCGGGGAGACCATCGACGAGCCGGGGCGGCGGGGCAAGATGGTGGTGACCACCTTCGGCCGCATGGCGCAGCCCTGCATCCGTTTTGATGTCAAGGACCTGATCCAGTGGAACTCCCGGCAGTGCGACTGCGGCAGGACTTTCCGCCTCCTCGAAGGTGGCATTCAGGGCCGCGCCGATGACATTACCAAGGTCAAGGGAGTGCTGCTTTCGCCGATGGCTATCGAGGAGGTGGTGCGCGATATCCCGCAGCTCGGCAACGAGTACCAGGTGGTCGTTATCAAGAAGGGCGACATCGACGATATCACCCTGAAAGTGGAAATCCTCCCCGAATACCAGAAAGACGAGGCAGCCATCAAGGCGAAGCTCACCGACCAGCTCCGCCTGAAGACCAATCTAGGCTATAACATCGAGTTCCACCCCTATGAAAGCCTGCCCCGCTCCCAGACTAAAAGTCGGCGGTTCCAGGACCTCAGGCCGCATTAGGAGAAAGATATGACGCAACAATACGATATCAAGGCTATGATGACAAAGATCAAGGCGCTGCGGAAGAACGCCGAGGCACTGAAAGAAATTTCCGGCGGTATGCCGACGGTGGTCAAAAACGCCGACCGCATTCTGGCGAACGTTAAGATGCTGGAGATAAACGTCAATGACGTCGCCGATATACTGGGGAAGTAACGGTATAATGGTAACGACATTATCTATTGAAGTCTAAGAGGAGGGGAAAAATGGTTTTCGGACTTATCCTGATAGCCGTTGGCATTATCGCCCTGTTGATAAAGCTGGATGTCCTCACCGCCTCTATCTGGAACTATACCTGGCCGGTAATTCTGATTATCTTGGGGCTGTCTTTTGTGTTCGGCAGAATGTTCCATCGCCCGCGCTGGTGGTGGGGCGGCTGGTGCCCTCCCTGGGAGGACAGGAACAGGGACAAGCCGAATAAAGAATAGGCACTCTATCTATTGACTCTTATTGCCAAAATAGTTTAGTATATACGGGCAGTGGTTGATAGTCTCTTACGTTATTCCACCGTCTTTTGACGCATAGCATTGCTCTAATCCCTTGGCACGGGTAATTTTCTACCTGTGTTATCACAATTTCTCTGTTTGTATTCCGTTAACACGTATCCTGAAAGGATTTTTATTATATGCAAAAATATACCGAGCGTCTGGGCACTGCGCCGTTAGGCAGACTGTTGATTGCTTTAAGTCTACCCGGCATAGCCTCGACGATAACGACCAGTCTTTATAATATCGTCGACACCATATGGGTCGGGCGGCTGGGACACGAAGCCATCGCCGCGCTGACTATTATCTTTCCTTACCAGATTCTCTTTTACGCCATCGGCGGGGGCACCGGCATCGGTATCAGCGCTTTAGTATCCAGGCGCTTCGGTGAAAGTAATATTGACGCCACCAATAGAGTAGCCGGTCAATTATTTTTCCTGAGTGCTTTCTGGGGACTGCTCTTTATGCTGGTGGCGGTACTTTTCGCGGATAGAATCCTGCCTCTCATGGGCGCCACGCCGGATATCATAGAATACAGCAAGCAGTACTTCGTAATCACCTCTTACGGGGCACCCTTGATAATTCTGGGCATGGTCATGAGCAGCCTTATCCGCGGCTCCGGAGACGCCGTGAAACCGATGATTATCATGGTTACAGGTACCGTCGTCAACATTATCCTGGACCCATTGATGATTCTCGGCCTGGGCCCTTTCCCGGAGATGGGTGTCCGCGGGGCGGCCTGGGCTACCTTTATCGCGCAATGTTTCGCGGCCGGGCTGGCTTTATTCTACTTCTTCGCCCACAAGACATCTTTCCATTTTAAGTTTACCCACCTCCGCCCGGATTGGTCGATTATTAGAGATATTTACCATGTAGGCGCTCCTACCGCAGTTTTCCAGGTCATGGAAAGCCTAGTCTTTTTTTTGCTTAATACGATAGTAGCCGCTTTTGGTTCGGTGCCTATTGCCGCCCTCGGCATCGTGATTCGTGTTTCCGATTTTGCCTACATGCCGATAATGGGGGTGTCTCACGGGCTGTTGCCCATCATCGGCTTCTGCTTCGGGGCGGTGAACTATAAACGTTTATGGCAGGCGTTCAAACAGGCAACGGTGGGGATTTCCGTGCTGCTGCTGGTAATTACCGTCTTGATAGAGATTTTTTGCCCCCAGCTTATCGGCATCTTCAGTAAGGAGCCCGCGTTGCTTTCCACAGCGGTTATCGCCATGCGCATATCAATGATTTCCATGACGCTGATAGGCTTTAATATTCTGGTTACTACCACTTTCCAGGGCTTATCGCGCGGCACCACCGCCCTGTTCCTATCGCTTATCAAGCAGTTTATCGTGTTTGTCCCGCTGCTTTACCTGTGCCGCTATCTCTGGGGGCTTAACGGGGTGTGGATTTCCTGGCCGATTGCGGACACTTTAAGTACCGCAGTGTCCTTTGCCTTTATTTACCGTGAATACCGGATCCACCGGAGGAAAGGCTACCTGAATCCCGGGTGACGGGGGATGGCTAGAATGAAGAAAGAGTAGTGCGGAATTTATTTTCCGTAATACTTTTTCCACCATTTCCAGAACTCGTCGATGCCTCTTACACCGTTTTCCAGCACGGCCTCGTAGATATGGATGGATAAAAGACTGTTACGGTACTCGGGCAAATTACACACGGCTTCTTTAATCACCAGTATCTCATATCGTGTATCTTCGTTCAGCCGGCTTTCCCAGAGGTCCCGCTTAGGCTGGTAGGGCTGGTACTCCTCTGCCCTGGCCGTCCAAAGGTCCAGCTTCCAGGTATCCCCACCTTCATGATTATTCATACGTAATCCCCAATATAATCCCTCATCCCCCATGCCACGCGGGGCGAGATAAGCATTGATACAGCTCAAGCCCCATACCCATCCGGTCCGGGCGAATCTGGCCCCCAATTCCCAGTGTTGTTTCATAACGGGGTTGTCATCCGTCCTTTCAAAATCAAGATTACGCCAAGCCATAGTCTTCATTGCGTAAGAGCCCACCGGCTTAAACCCCTCCTCCTCAATAATCCTCCCCAGCCCGGACTCTTCCAGCATGATGTCGGCTTCTTCTCTTAAACTCGCATCCAGAGTGAACAGACGCTGACGGTTCTTTTGCTCATCTAAAGCCATGCTCTCTCTCCAATCGATATATCAGGCGAGTATAACAGAAAATTTCTCTAATACGCAAGGATATTGACAGTCCATAGAGTCAGGACTATACTTTTACCACTATGGAAGCCGTATTTACATACAAAAGCAATATTTGGGACTATATACTAAAACGTGCCTTGATAACAGTAATAGCTTTTTTCGTTATTTCACTGATAATATTCATACCTATAAAACAAGCCGAACTAAATGAACGCGAATATCCATATCTAATCCTACCATCCGTAATAGATGAACAACTAATCAAAGAATACAATGAGCCTTTAATAATCCAATATTTACGATGGATGGGTGGCTTTTTCACCGGAGACTGGGGAGAGAGTTTAGTTGGCGACTCATATTATTCCAAATAGCTTCTTCGCGTTCTGCGTCGTAACTTCAGTAATCTCCGATTCAGTCACGCCCCTTAACGCCGCCGCCCCTTTTAAAGACTTTACCACGTCCGCCGGACTTGATTTAAACTCGCCCGCCCTGCCCCGCGCATAAACCACCGGCGTATCCGTTTCCAGCAGCATTCGCTCCAGAGGGACTTCCTTCACCGCCCGCCGGTGCTCCTCATGGTATACCACGGCCGGCGTTACGGAGAGGTAATAGCCTCGGGCGATGATATCCCGCAGCACGCTCGATGTTCCCGTGTACCAGTGGAACACTGCTTTTTCCAGACCCGCCTCCCGCACCGTGTCAAAA
>CAZEUJ010000008.1:1509-6109 GCA_964514525.1 uncultured Dehalococcoidaceae bacterium | reverse complement strand
CGTGTACCAGTGGAACACTGCTTTTTCCAGACCCGCCTCCCGCACCGTGTCAAAAGCGTCCCGCCAGGCATACCGGGAATGTATTAGCGCTGGTTTGTCGTGGGCTTTAGCTACCTTCAGTATCTCCCGCAGCACACCCATTTGCAGGTCCTTATCCGCCAAGGCCCTCACCCACTTACTATAGTCCAGCCCCACCTCCCCCACCGCCACCGCTTCGCCGATATGAGATTCGATAAAGGCCAGATTGGCGTCAATTTCCGACTCTTTGATATTCTCCGGATGGTAGCCCAGCGCCGCGTAAACGAACCCCGGATAACGCGCGGCTATTTCTAGTGTCTGGGAATTCGACGCGATATCGGTGCCGACAGCGACAACGGCTGCCAGTCCGGCCGCTCTAGCTTCGTCCAGGCCCCTCCCGATATTTTCCATCTCGTCCAAGTGTGCGTGGGTATCAATGAGCCTGTACATGATTTTCTCTATGGTCTATAATATCACATCATGGTATCCCACCGAGGAGGTATCAGTTGATGGCACCTACGAAGTACGGTAAATACGTTATCCAGAAACCGGTGGCTATTGGTGGTTACGGCCCGGAATTTATTTACACCGGGGAAAAGGAATATAATTCCAATTTTACAATCATGTTCCTGCGCGTTACGGAGCCGACCTTGATGGAGGAGTACGCCCACTCTCATGACTTCGATATGTATTTATATTTCATGTCCTTCGACCCGGATAATATGGGCGATCTCGGAGCGGATATTGAAATCGGCCTGGGGGAAGAACAGGAGATACATAAAATTACCACCCCCGCCACGGTTTACATCCCCGCCGGCATGATTCACTGTCCGCTGGAATTCAAGAGAGTGGATAAGCCGGTCCTCTTTATACACTGCACGCTGGCATCGAAGTACGTCAAAGAACCGGAAAAAATCATCAGGAATAAATAATGCGCACCTGCGCAATTACTCAAATGCGCCGAAAAACGCGTATCTGACTCTTGCTCGACTATCGCCAGAGTCTTTGCTTTTGTATGTCCTCGTTAGTTATCCCGGCGCGTCTATTAGCTAAGGCCTTCGATAGCGAGAAGGATGAGCCCTATTCCCAGAGTCAACATGGTCATGGGACAGGGCAAGGGCCAGCCCTTTACCGGATTGGGGCGGTGGGTAACCATAAGAAATACATCATAGAGCGCGAGTATCCCAGCGATCAATAGAAAAATGCAGGCAGCAGTGAACATATTTATACCTCCTGATTATTCTTCGCAAGATAACGGCATATTATGCAATATTATCTTTCCTGTGTCAAATCCTTAGCATGTTGATATCTATCTTACCCCTTGACCACCGCAATCGGCCGCGTTCGCGCCACCTTTTTAGAGATCCCGGCACCATGCGCCACCCGCACCACGTCGCCCACGTCTTTATAAGCCTCCGGGGCTTCTTCGGCCAGGCCGGACAGACTGCCTGCCCTCACGACGATGCCTTTGGCTTCCAGTGCCGCCAGCACATCCCGACCGCTCGCCTGCTTTTTAGCCGCCGCCCGACTCTCCCTGCGCCCCGCCCCGTGGCATGTCGAGCCCCAGGTCTCTTTCATAGCCTGCTCCGTCCCCACCAGGATATACGAGGCGCGTCCCATATCCCCCGGTATGAGTATCGGCTGCCCCACGAGGGCATATTTAAGGGGTATACCCGGGTGGCCGGCCGGGAAAGCCCTGGTCGCCCCCTTGCGGTGCACGCAGAGCTTCTCTCTTTTCCCTGCCACCTCATGGTCTTCAATCTTGGCGATATTGTGGGTAACATCGTAAATAAGCTCGAGCCCCGCCGCTTCATCCCCCATTTCCATCACCCGGCAGAAGGCTTCCCGCACCCAGTGGGTGATGCACTGGCGGTTAGCCCAGGCGTAGTTGGCGGCACAGCGCATCGCCGCCAGGTAGGCTTGTCCCTCAGGGGACTTTACCGGGGCGCAGGCAAGCTGGCGGTCCGGCACCTCAATGCCGTATTTCTGCATGGCCTGGAGCATCACTTTGATATAGTCATCGGCAACCTGGTGGCCGAGGCCCCGCGAGCCGCAGTGGACGTAAAGCATCACCTGCCCGGTACGGTCGATGCCCATGGCGCGGGCGGCCTCCGGCTCGTATATCTCGTCGACGACCGCCACTTCGAGGAAATGATTTCCCGAGCCGAGCGTGCCCAACTGCGGGATGCCGCGCTCTTTAGCCCTCTGGCTGACGCGCTGCGGGTCGGTGTCGGGCATTTCCCCGCCTTCCTCGGTGGTGTCCAAATCATCTTTGCGCCCGTAGCCCTTATTCACCGCCCACCTCGACCCTTTTACCAGGACCTCGTCGATCTCTCCGGAGTGCAGCTTTATCCGGCCCTTTGAGCCCAGCCCGGAAGGCACAGCGTAATAAAGAGCGTCGATGAGCTCTTTTATTTTAGGTGCGACTTCCTCCCGGACCAGGTTGGTACGCATGATGCGCACCCCGCAGTTGATATCGAACCCCACCCCGCCCGGCGATATCACCCCGTCGCTGAGTCGCATCGCCGCCACCCCGCCGATGGCGAAGCCGTAACCCCAGTGGATGTCCGGCATCGCTAAGGAGTACCCGACTATCCCCGGTAGAAAAGCCACGTTGGCTACCTGCTCCAGGGCTTGCTCCTCTAAAATGTGCGGGAGCATCCCTTCGTCAGTGTAGATAAGCCCTTCCACGCGCATGCCCGGCTTATAGCTTTTAGGGATGCGCCAGCGGTAGTCGTCAACCTTCTCCAGCTTTCCGCTCCACTTAGGCATCGCCGCACCTCCTAGACATCTAAAATTACCTGCACCTGCTTTTTCTCCCGGTCCACCTCGAGCATGTGATATGTGGCCGATTTTACCCCCAGTTTCAGGTGATGGCGGGAGGGGTCGTACTTTTCTCCGTGGCATTCTGCCGCCAGATGCCCCTCCCCGAATTCCATGATATCGAATCTTTTAAAGATAATCCCCTCCACATCGAAATAGTAAAGCAGGCTGTTCAGCCACTCGAAGAGCAGGCTTTCGAGTTCCTCTTCGTTTATCTCCACGCGCCGCATTTCCTTTTCTTTCACTTCGTTCAGCTCGGCGATTATCGAGAACATGCCGTAGGCGGCGTTAGCAAACGCCTCTTCCAGGCTGTTACCGTAGGCCTTTAGCCCGATGTCCGCCGTGTGTTCTATCAGCTCGAATCTTCTCATATTGCGCATTTACGCATTTGCTCAGGTGAGCATTTGCGCCTGTTTTTTCCGTCTGCGGGCTTTAATGATAGCCCTATAGTTAACGGATGTCAAAGATTATCGCCATATTTTTGTGATATAATCGTGTCTGATAACGCGGTCCTTTCTGGAGAGAGACCAACATTATGCCCGAACCCACCCGCGAGATATTCTGGAATATCCAGTACTCCTGGATAATGTATTCTCTGGCAACCATCGCTACGGTTATATTTATCTGGGCTTTAGTCAGGATTCCCCGCCGCTGGCGCGTCGGCCAGCCCGCCTACAGGTTCAACCATCTGTGGGAGCGCATCCGCGCCTTCTTCCGCACGGCTTTTATCGATATTCTCATCCATCGCAAGTTCTTCGGGGCGGACAGGAAGGACTGGCGCCCCCGCGAGCTTTACGCCGGGCTATCGCATTTTCTCATCTTCTCCGGCTGTATCGTCTTCCTCATCGGCGCTTTCCTCGATTTCATCAGTCATTATTTCTTCCACTTTATGGAAGGCAATTTTTACCTTGGCTACTCGGTGGTGGTGGATGGCTTCGGCATACTGGCCATCGTCGGCGTCGTCATGGCCGTGGTCAGGCGTTACTTAATAAAGCCGGACAGACTGGATAACCGCTGGGACGACCTCGTTACTTTACTGCTGATTTTCGCCGTTATTATCACCGGCTTCATCGTGGAAGGTCTGCGCATGGCGGCCACCGAGCTTCAGACCGACCCCGCCTGGGCGCCCTGGTCGCCGGGGGGCTACGTCTTGGCCAAAGTTTTTACCGGACTCGGTCAAAATACCCTTTTAAACTGGCATGTCGGTTTATGGTGGTTCCACACTTTCCTTTCTCTCGGCGCCATTGTTTACGTCTCTCTATATAACACCAAGTTGTTTCACATCGTATGGGACCCCGTTAACGTTTTCTTCAGGAACTTAGGTCCCCGCGGCGCGCTAGCCCCTATCGACTTTGAAAAAACTGAGCGCTTCGGCGTGAGCAAAATCGAGGACTTTACCTGGAAGCATCTCCTTGACCTCGATGCCTGCACCCGTTGCGGCCGCTGCCAAGACGCCTGCCCTGCCTACTTTAGCGGCAAAGCCCTCAACCCCAAGCAGGTCATTCAGGATTTAAAAGATCACCTCTACGATGTCTATCCTGGCCATCTCTCACTGAAGCCGGCAGAGACCCGTAAAGAAATACTCGGCACTATCATTACCGATGAGGTCATCTGGGACTGCACGACCTGCCGCGCTTGCCAGCAGGCCTGCCCGGTCTTTATCGAACACGTCGATAAGATTATTGATATGCGCCGCAATCTGGCCATGGAAAAGAGCCTGTTCCCGGAAGCCGCCCGGGAGGCGCTGAAAAGCCTGGGC
>CAZEUJ010000008.1:0-1409 GCA_964514525.1 uncultured Dehalococcoidaceae bacterium | reverse complement strand
GAAATCCTTAAGGGGCATAACGTGAAAAAGATATTGACAACCTGCCCCCACTGCTTTAACAGCCTGAAATACGAGTACCCGCAGTTCGGCGGCGATTTCGACGTCGTGCACCACACACAATTCTTTGCCGGTCTTATAAAAGAAGGCAGACTTAAATTAAATAAAACAACCAACAAGAAAGCCGCCTACCACGATTCCTGCTATCTGGGGCGCTATAACGATATCTTTGACGAGCCCAGGGATATCCTGAAAGCTTTAAACTCGAATAATATCGAGCTGCCGCGCCGCAGGACCGCCAGCTTTTGCTGCGGGGGCGGCGGCGGCCATATGTGGATGGAGGAAGCCCCGGATAAGCGCGTCAATATGCGGCGTATTGAGGAAATCCTCAAGGCGGGGGTCGACTGCGTGGCGACCGCCTGCCCTTACTGCCTGACCATGTTCGATGACGCTCTTAAGGCAAAGGCCGCAGAAGAGTCTGTTAAAGCCATGGACCTGGCCGAGCTCCTGGCGGAATCTTTAAAAGAGAGTAAATCAGCAAGTACGTAGTTGCGCAACTGCGCATTGGAGGGTATGCGTTATTGCGGCTTCTCGCGTGAAGGCAGTTCTACCACGGCGTTTCCCGTAACCGTCTTATCGCCTTGCGGGTTCTCCGCCCAGATTTCTATCCTGGCTAAATATTTATTATCTTCGATGTACTTTTTAGTTACCTTGCCGTTGCAGATGATGTCCTCGTTGACTTTATTTATACCCCGGTAGCTGCCGTTCAGCTTAACGAGCGTCCCGCCGTTCCCAAGCCAGTCCGTCAGCATCTGCCCGAGGAGGGCTAGCGTCAGCCAGCCGTGGACTATCACCCCCGGCAGCCCGTTAGCCAGGGCATAATCTTTATCGTAGTGGATCTGGTAGTAGTCCCCGGAGGCGCCGGCGTACTTTACCAACTGCATGGCCGTCGGGTATTTGACCAGCCCCGGTATTTCACTGCCTTCTTCGATATCTTCGTAATAGACCTGTTCAGCCATATTGTCCCGTTAATATTTGATATACGTGTTCTTCCCCTTGACTACTATCTCTCCCCGCTGGTTGGTGTAGGTCACCTCGGTGAACATGAAAAGTGTTGGCCCCTCCGCCCCCGGCATTTGCCTCATCCTGGTAAGTTTGGCCGTCACGGAAATTACATCTCCCGCTTTGATGGGCTTTAAATATTCCAGCTCGCTCGCCCCGTTGAGGAGACGTTTCAGGGGGATTTCTGCGTTGAAAATCTTGTGCAACAGTGCCTTGGGCACGAGGGCGGCGGCAAAGGTAGGCGGCGCCGTCTCCAACCACTTAGGATTGGTATCGTCGATGGCCTCGGCGAACTTCCTCAACATCCCCCGCTCGATCTCGTATACCTCCGGCCCGAACTCGACGTTGAG
>CAZEUJ010000007.1:21203-27240 GCA_964514525.1 uncultured Dehalococcoidaceae bacterium | reverse complement strand
GCCTCCTCCGCCCGGTGGGCACGGACAACTACACGCACGTCGTCATGCCGATGTTTGTCCAGTGGTGAGACTGTAATTATCTGAGCTTTCTAAGGGGAGCAGCAATGTTCCCCTTTTTATTATTGACACTCTAGTGTTTTTTACCTGAAACGAAAAACAAGTATTACGTTGAAGCAGACTATTTTTTCAATACTTCATAAAGATGGGCGAGACTTTCGTGCCGAATCGGCGCCATAGCATCGCCGGGTCCCATCGGTGGGAAGCGGTCGGTCAGGGTAACTTTGTCCTGTACTTCCTTCAGACTCCACCCTTTGGCGATGGCGGCTTTGACCGAATCGATGACGTATTCAACATTATCATACACAACCTGTAATTGGGCTTTATCACACACGGGGCCGTGCCCGGGTATCACCTTATCTATATCCAGCGTCTGCAGCTTTTTCAATGACTTTAGCCATTCTCCCGGTACTGCATCCACCATGATGGGCATACCCATAATGACGTTATCCGAGGTGAAAACGATTCTTTCCTCGGGAACATATACCACCGTCTCGGAAGGGGTATGCCCCGGCACGTGGAGGAGATGGAAAGTATGTTTTCCCAGATAAAGCCTCATTTCCTGTGAGAACGTGATATCCGGCAGGCGGTAGCGGAAGTCTTTATCCAGCGGCAGGGCATCCGGTGACATCCACTTCATCTGGCCTTCAAGTATTTCCTTGCGGTTGTGCTTTATCGCCTCGCGGGTGCCTTCATGGGCGACCAGTGTCCCTCCCATCCAGCAGTCCCCGGCCACATGGTCGTTATGAGGCTCGCCGTTAATGACATACCGTATTTCGCCGTATTTCCGCACCTCTTCGCGCCATTTTTTAGCCTCCGCCGGCACCATGGGCGTATCAATCATCACTATGCCTTCGGCGGTTACCACAAAGCCGGAGTTGCATCCTCTGAAGTTCAAGCCGGCGTAGACATTATCCGTTACTTTTTGCATCTTACCCCCTTATAAATCTCCTGTATGAACGGAGTAATAGTGTCTTCTCATGGATGTAAATTGGTCAACACATATCATAAGCCTGGCCGGGGCATCCTGGGGGGTGGTGGATTAGCCACGTAAGCGTTAAACACGGCAATATCTCGCCCCTGTGCCTTAAGCATCTGGGCCATATTGGGAGGTGTAAGGATAAGATACTCCTCTTTTTTCATCCCTTCCAAAAGCCCTTCGGCGCATTGTGCCGCCGTGAGGAAGAACGGCAATTTGGTGGCTACTGCATCATTTTCGCGTAGTTCCTTTTTTCGCTTTTCGGAGCCGACGTAACGCGAGTTATCGGCTATTTCCGTGATAACACCGCCGGGAATAAGGCAGGATACTTTAATGCCCCGGGGACGGAGGTAAGAAGAAAGACAATCCGTGAGTCCGATGATGCCTGCCTTGGTGGTGATATAAGGGGTATTCAGCATTTCCGCGCCGTAAGCTAGCGCCTGGATTGACGAAACATTAACGATATAGCCGCTGCTGCGTTTCAGGAAATGGGGCAGGAACGCATGTATATTACGGATGTATCCCATGAGGTTGGTGTTAATGATATATCTCCAGTCGTCCAGGCTTACGTCTTCCAGCGAGCCGCGGATACCGACGGCGGCATTATTAATCAAAATGTCGATATTGCCGAAAGCTTTAAGCGCCTTGTCCTTCATCGCGGCGACACTTTCGTCACTGGAGACGTCGCATTGTATAGCTACTGCCCTCTGTCCCAGGCCTTGAATCTCCCGTTTAACGGCTTCCATGTTGGGAACGTTCCGTGACGCCAGGACGACATCCACGCCTTCCCTGGCCAGCGCGATGGCTATTGCTTTGCCGATGCCTCCGGAAGAACCTGTAACGACGGCGGTTTTGCCCTTGAATTCCACCAAATTCTCCTTTTTTTAACTGGATTTAGGTATGATAAAAGTCAACCATCCCTCATATTACATCACGGCATCGCTTACCGCTGCCCCGGACACATCCACTATCGCCGCGCCGCCGTCGATTAATAAAACCGAACCGGTCATAAAAGACGATTCGTCGCTGGCCAGGTAGTTACAAAGGCCAGCTATTTCATCCGGCTCGCAGGCCCGCCGCAGCGGCACGTTTTTGGTAAAATGGGCGTAGCCGCCGGCTTTATCGGTCCCCAGCTTTTGGGAAAGCGGGATGATCATACTTTCCAGGAGTTGCGTCTTCGTGGCGCCCGGGCAGACCGCGTTACACCTTATCTGGTAAGGGCCGTAGTCCAGTGCCGCCTGCTGCGTTAGCATAATGAGGCCGGCTTTGGATGTAGTATAGGCCGGGCAGGCGGGTATACACCGCAGTCCGCCCAGGGAAGCAATATTGATAATCGAACCGCCCCCGGCTTTCATCATGTGAGGGATGCTCTCCTTCATCAGCAAAAAGGGCGCCGTCAGGTTGACCTCGAGCACCTTACGCCATTCCTCCGGGTCAAGCTCGGTGATACGTGCCAGGGAGTCTGCGACGGCGTTGTTTACCAGTATGTCCAGCTTTCCGCCGAACGCCACCGCCGCGGCGACCATCCCTTTAATGTCTTCATAACGGGAGACATCACCGGGAAAAGTTAGCACCGAACCTTTTGGCAATGCTTTGGCTACCTGTTCCAGTTTTTCCCGGCGGCGGCCGGAGATACAGACCTTTGCCCCTTCTTTCACGAACCTGCGGGCGATAGCCGCGCCGATGCCCGTTCCCCCGCCGGTTATTAAGGCCGTCTTTCCTTTAAGTGTCATATTTACCCCCTTACTACTCATAGATTCTTTTAGTCGTATACTCACCTATCTGATATTACTGTAACAAAATATAGCACGCTGCCTGAAATCTGCCAAACAGGAAAGGCTGCTGAAAGCATCCTCTTAAATATTCCTCAATGATGATGGCATAAGTCAAATCAAATCTCACCGGCGGAGAGTAAACAGTAAAAATCGGTTGGAGGTGCAATAGAGTATATCCGTCTCAAGCTAAATGTTGATACCTTGATACTGGCTCTTGTGATAGAAAATACAGGGTTATATTTTTCTGGCGGTCAATCCCCCAACTTATCAAGCTCCTGCTGCGTCATTTGAATAAGCCACGGGTCGTCCTGGGCCAGCTCGAGGCATTTCTCGAAGTCAGCCCGGGCTAAATCAATTTCTCCCATTTCCGCGTACAAAGTGCCCCGCGTAAAGTAAAAGAAAGACCCACCGGGGTTCAGCGCGATGGCCTTGTTATAATCGGCCAATGCCTTCTCATCTTCTCCTATCGTCTGATACAGCTGACCCCGCCACCCGTAACTATTAGCGTAATTCGGGTTCATCTCAACGGCTTTATTATAATCCGCTAGAGCCAGTTCGTGTTCTCCTAAGAATCCATAAGTGACGCCCCGTATATCGTAGTGGCTATAATTATTCGGTTCCAACTCGATGGCCTTGTTACAGTCGGCCAGAGCCAGGTCGCTTTGGCTATTCTCATTGTAAACACCAGTCCGGTCAATATAGCGTTGAGCATTGTTCGGGTCAAGCTCGATGGCCTTGGTATAGTCGGCGATGGCCAGGTCAAATGCTTCCGTAGCTTTGGCCTGGCCGCCAGAGATGTTCCTGTAAACTCTCCCTATCTGCGTCCAGTAGGCATTCGCCCGATTGCTGTAGGCATTGGCATCATCAGGGTGCAACTGGATGGCATTGTCAAGGTCCTTTAAAACCAGGTCATAAATCCCCTGCTCCGCCTGCTGTTCCCACAGCCCGGTTGCCAATACGGAGCACGTGGCAAAGTCGATTATCGCCAGTCCATTTTCGCCCGTAGCTTGATATAACCAGCCCCGGAAGAGGTAACTCATAGCAGAGTTTGGATCCATCTGGATAGCCTTATTGTAATCGGCCAGCGCCAGGTCGTTCTCCCCCAGGCCCCGGTAAACGGCTCCCCGCTGGGTGTAGGCATCGGCGCTATTTGGATTTATAGAGAGGGCTACGTTGCAATCGTACAGCGCCAGGTCCCATTTCCCCAAAGATTGATAGGCAGAATTACGCCCGAGCCAATAAGCCTCATTATCCTGATCTATCATAATGGCAATATTGAACTCATCAACGCTTTTTTTCCAATCGATTTGTGCCAGGTCACTCCTTCCTTGTCCCATATAATAATGGCCTCTCGAAAAATAAACCCAACCACAAGTTTGATGGTATAACGCATCCGGTCCAAGCTCGACAGCTTTGTCTACATCGGCCACGGCCAGGTCCCACTCACCTTTATCACTGTAAACCCAGGCCCGTTCGTTGTAATACAGAGCTTGGGTCGGGTCAAGTTCGATGGCTTTGGTTAAATATTCTAACGCCTGATCATTATCTCCTTGCTGCCGGTACGTCACTCCCCCATTAAAGTAGGCCGCCGCGAATTCGGGGTTCACCTCGATAGCCGGGTCCAGTTCAAGAGCTTTAGTCAAATCGGTTAGCGCCAGTACATATAGGCCGTTTATAGAATAAGCGCGCCCGCGGTCATGATAAGCCTTGGCATAGCCGGAATCTACCGTGATACCAGAGTCCAGCCCCAGGGCTTTGTCCAAATCTGCAAGCGCCAGGCTGTATTGACCTTCGCTGGCATATTTAACTCCCCGGTTATAGTAGGCCCGCGCGTAATTGAGGTCGACCTTAAGATCCGGCTTTATCTCAAGTGCTCTGGTTAAATTGGAGATCGCTTCGTCATATTGACCAATTGCATTAGCCCCAAGCCCTACCCCGGAATAGGCATATGCGAAATCGGGGTCAACCTCAATAGCCGGGTCCAGTTCAAGAGCTTTTTCTAAATCTTCAATAGCCCGGGTATTATCGGTTATTTTCAAGTAGCTTTCTCCACGCAGATTATAAAAATCAGCTTCATTGGGTTCAAGCTCGATAGCTCTGGTGATGTCATCTATGGCCAGATTATATGCGCCCTTTTGATATTGGGCAATCCCGCGGTCGTAGTAAGCGTAATAGTAATTGGGGTTTATCTCGATGGCTTGGGTAAAGCTGTCAACGGCTTTATCGTATTCACCCAGGTAAATATAAGCGTCTCCCCGGAAGTGATAAGCATCGGCGTAGGCGGGGTCAAGCCCGATGGCCTTATCGAAATCGTTGATTGCCTGGTCGTATTCCTTTTGTTTGTAGTAGTCAAGTCCCCGGTTATAGTAAGCTACGGCATAATCGGGGTCGACTTCAATAGCCGGGTCAAGGCCCAGGGCATGGTCCAGATCGTTGATAGCCTTGTCATAATTACCTTGATTCGAATAAGCCAGTCCCCGCGCGCGGTAGGCATCAGCATAGCTGCCGTCTATGCCGATGGCTTTATCAAACTCCAGGATAGCGTCTTCGTATTTACCTTCCGAGAGAAGAGTAAGCCCGGCGTTATATGACGGCTCGGGAGACGCCGGCCTCACGAATATAGATAATAAGCCAAAAGTCACCAGAACCACGGCGGCGCCGGCCCATGACCAGCGGGACTTGATTATTTTCTTGATCAACGGGACGGGTTTTTCCGCCGGGGCAGCCCTCTCTTTTGCCTCACGCCTGGCCCTTTCGCGGGCTTCAGCCTCCCGACTTGCCATTTCTCTGGCAGCTTTCTCGGCCTCTTTCCGGGCTTCGTCTTCTGCCTTTTTAACTCTCTTAGCTTCTTCAGCCTCCAGCCTGGCTTTAGCTGCTTCCTCTGCTTTTACCGCCTTAGCGGCGGCCTCCTGAGCCTTCCTTGTTTCTTCAGCCTCTCGCCTCGCCTTCTCCCTGGCAGCCAGCTCCGCCGATCTTTTCTCCCTTTCCAGGGCTATCGCTTGAGCTTCTTCAGCTTTCTTTGCTTCCTCAGCCTTCTTAGCTTCCTCAACCTCCAGCCTGGCCCGAACTTCCTCTTCCCTTTTTACCCGGGCAGCAGCCTCCTGAGCCTTCTTTGCTTCTTCAACCTCCAGCCTGGCCCGAACTTCCTCTTCCCTTTTTACCCGGGCAGCGGCCTCCTGAGCCTTCTTTGCTTCTTCAGCCTCCGTTATCTCTGTAACCTGAGGTG
>CAZEUJ010000007.1:0-21103 GCA_964514525.1 uncultured Dehalococcoidaceae bacterium | reverse complement strand
GCCTCCTGAGCCTTCTTTGCTTCTTCAGCCTCCGTTATCTCTGTAACCTGAGGTGCACCTTTCCGGGCCAAAATCTGTTGTACAACGCCGGCGAGGCGGGGTAAATGCTTCTTTATCGGTCCTGTCTGGGCATCCAACCACTGATGGCTGCTTACAAAATAATCCATGGCTTTAGAGGGGACGACATCGTCAATGCGAAGCGGAATGATGGGGGTACCATTGCTGGCGGCCCTCCCCACCTCTCTGATTACCTGCGGTGAGACATTAGAGTTGGAGGATAATACCAGGACGAGGGCATGACTTCCATCAAGGGCATCAACGATTGTCTCCGCCCATTCCGTGCCGGGCATTACATCCCGCGGGGCAATCCAGCACTTAATGTGTCTGGCTTCCAGCGCAGTGCAGACCGCCTCGGCAATAGCCTTATCGCGGGAGGCATAACAGATGAAAACTTCGTGCGTCATCTCAGTTAAGCCTTTTTAAGCTAGCGAACAGTGTTTCATTATCGCTTGGAGTATAGTCCATGCGCCCTGAACATATCAATAGTCTGGACTCTCATTTATAGCAGTTTTTACCTGAATTCTAACAATTCTCCGTTAATCCAATTTCTTTAACCGATAAATCTGGAAACGGGCTTTAGCGAGAAATTCCGGCAGCTCCCGGACTTGATTTCTGTCCTTATCTTTTTCCTCTTCAGGCAACTCGTTCCAGGGAACCAGATAGGGGCTGGTTTTCTTGGCCGTATCCTTGGCCGGACGATATTTCCATCCCTCGCTTGACTTCTCTTCAACCCAACTTTCGTGCTCCATTTGTGCCATCAATTCAATTTCATTCGGCGTGAATTCGAACCGCGGCGTATCCCAATCGGTGGTTATAGTAATATCACACCCAATGGCATCAAGTTTGACACGAATGTGTTCTGCGGCACGCCTGTTCGACTGCCTGAAATTTTCCCCCAGTTCCCCCCAGGGAACCAAGGAAGGATTCGTAGCGGGGGTAAGGCCTTTAGCCTTCTCGTTTCGGATATAATTTTCATGGATAGCGCGGGCTAAAATTTCATAGGTGCACCGGGATATCAAATCCGGGGTGCAGGTATGGTCAAAAAGTCCGAACACATGTAAATTAGACAGACTCCGGGACCTGTCCTCCTCTCCTCGTAAAAGGGTGGCCAACCCTGCGTTGTGGTCCATGCGTATTACAATCGGGACTTCGAGAGTCTTCACTTTCTGACGTATCATCAAGGCGGCACTAAGAGCACTTGAATCATCGTCCAGACAAACATATACCATCGTTACCGCGCACTTCCCGCGATCATCAAAAAGAAAATCCGCCCGCCCCGACTCTAAAAATTGAATATCCGCTTCGACCGGCACTAACTCACATGCTTTTTCCATCTGGGGGTAGCGGAGGTGCAGGTATTCCTTTTCTCTTACCGCTTCTTTGTCAATTATGGTGATACGCAAACGTTCACCGTCCCGCCTGCCCAAGTCCCACCAGTTCCTGGCGGCATTCACCACCAGGCTTTCTCCCATACGACCTGCCCCGACTACAACCAGGTGTATTCTAGAGATATTTTCCTCACCCGTTTTGCCGAAGGGCGGATATTCGTCCAGGAGGATTCTGGCCCCGCTTTCAAAAACATTGAACAACTCCAACCTGAAAGTATCCAGTTTGCCCAGTCTGATTTCTCGATCTCGAAGCAAGTTACAGAGTCGAAAATCAGAGATGTGGCTCAGACACGATAACGCCTTGCCTTTGCGATTCCAAACGAGCTCGCGGGAATGGACGGCGACCTCGGCATTGGCACCATCGTCGCCGCAGACTGATATAACGTACCTGGCTTTGTTTACCCGCGCTTTACGAAGAAGCACCGGGTCGGCGGCATCACCTATTAAAATAATTATACCAAGCTCCCTGCATTGACCCAGAAAATTGTTGCCCTCATCCTTCTCGATTACCACTACTTGCTCATCTCTTTCCCGGAATCCTCTGGAGAGGAGCAGGCCTTTTTGGCCCAACCCGCAAATCACGATATGGTCCTTTAAAAACTGCACACGGAACAATCGGAGCTGTTCCTGGAAAATGATGGCCAAAGCCTGCACGGCGGTATACGCCGCGACCGCCGGTGCCAGGTACCTGGCAACCTGAAATTCCCACTCCACCGAACCCGATATAAAACCCGACTCCAAAACGAAGAGTTGCAGGGTACGATATAAAATATCCCAAAAGGAATGTGTCTCACCTATAGCGGAAAAATACCTGCTAAATCCGATATATCCCAGCACTATAGTCACAATCCACATGAGGACGATCAACAGCCATTTGTAGTCTCCAATGAATCGTTTGAGTTTCTTCCAGAAGGATAGCCTGTCCGGAAAGTCACCGGTTATCCGGCTGGTGTTCTTTCTGGTTTCTGTATTCATCATTTGTTGCCGTCCATTCCAACACGTCGGTAAGTTTTCTCACCAAATATATAATGAAGAGATAATTATGTCAATTGTAAGATAAAATAATTTATCCCGGTCTTGATAAACCAATAGTAAAAAGGCTATAATCACATCCGACCACGTACCGCTACCCGTTGACCTACTTTCGGTTAGAACAAAGGGGGTAAGCCTATGGACAAAAAGATGGATTCGAAAACCATTGTCGTTACGGGGGACGTAACGATAGACTGGAATATCGCCCGTATGCCGCGTATGAAGAGTGCAGCACGGGCATGGACGGCGGATGAAGTCACGGCCGCATTATGCCAGCCGGGAGGCGCGGCGATATTATCCCTGCTCATCGATGCCGTGGCCAAGACACTGCATGAAGCTGGCCAGGTTGATGGTGTGGTGAAACAGGTTAATCTGCCCCGGGTGCGTCTTTCCCCTATCGATAGCCGTTTCCACCATTCATACGCCATGTGGATGCCGTTTTTTCTCGACGAAAGCAAACCGTCTTTAAACAGGGTATGGCGGGTGCAGGAATTCCTCGGCCTTAATCCGGCCCAGAGCAATGTCGTCTTAAGTGAAAAACCCGCAACAGGTAAAGTTAAATCCCCTCGACCGGATATTGTCATCATCGACGACGCTAACCTCGGGTTTCGGGGGCAACCGAATGAATGGAACAAAATTATTACAAATACCGCCCGTACTCATGTCCTGGTCAAGATGGCTAAACCGGTAGCGCAGGGTAAACTATGGGAATATCTGGTCCAGAATCATGCGGAAAGACTCACCGTGGTAATGCTGGCGGAAGACCTGCGGGCCAGCCAGGTGCAGATCAGCCGCCAGATATCCTGGGAGCGTACCGCCCAGGACCTCGTATGGGAGCTTATAAACAATCCGCGGGTTAAAACGCTGGCACAATGCGCCCATGTTATTGTTATTTTCGATACGGCCGGTGTTGTTTTACTCTCGAAAAACGCCAGGTCCATGCCGGAGGCGGTCCTATTCTTCGACCCGAATGCGATGGAAGGCGAATGGGGACAAAACCACATGGGATATATGATAGGTTATGACTCCTGCCTGACAGCGGGTATAGCCCGCGAATTGATGTTGAACACCAGGCAGCCGAACGTAGCCCGCGGTATACAGCGCGGAACGCGAGCCATGCGATTTCTTCATGTTGAAGGATACGGTCGGGTAAACAGCGACGAGGAACCGATACGACTTGCGTTTCCGGTAGCGGAAATAGCCGGGGTGCTTGCCGAGGATAAAACCTGCCTGGCAACGGCAATAATTAAAATCCCATCACAGGCAACCATAACCCGGGCGAAGATTTCATCCGCAGCGAAAGATGGGGGTTTCTGGACAATCCTCGAGGATAAAAACCCCGATTCACTGGAGGGTGTGGCTGAACAAATCGTCCTAGAAGGTATGGAATCTGCGTTACCCGAGGTCCCGATAGGACGATTCGGCAACCTGCGCACGGTAGACCGGAGGGAAATCGAGAGCCTGCACAGTATCTGTAACCTTATCCGCGATTATTGTCAAGGTTACAAGAAAGCACCTCTATCCATCGCCGTGTTCGGGCCGCCGGGCGCGGGTAAGTCGTTTGCGGTAAAAGAGGTAGCTAATTCGGTACTGCCGGGAGGAATCGAGACACTGACCTTTAACCTGTCACAATTTGCCGGACTTGAAAATCTGTACGATGCTTTCCACCAGGTGCGAGATAAGGCTTTAACCGGCAAAATCCCGCTGGTCTTCTGGGATGAATTCGATACCCAGTTGCAGCAACAGCCGCTGGGCTGGCTGCGCTATTTCCTGGCTCCCATGCAGGATGGAGAGTTCCAGGAAGGGCAAATAAATCATCCTATTGGCCGGAGCATCTTCGTTTTTGCCGGCAGCAGCAGCTATGACATGGAATCGTTCGGCGCCAACCTGGATGATACGAAACGCCGGGACGTTAAGTTACCGGATTTTGCCTCCCGTCTTAAAGGATTTCTCAATATATTAGGCCCTAACCGGCAGGTAAGCGAAAACGAGCCGGGGCGTACCAGGGATATTTATTACGTGATAAGGCGAGCCATCATGCTGCGTTCAATCATCGAGCGCATTGCCCCCCAGCTTATCAGCCATAAGGGCAACAAGAGAACCGTGAATATCGACCGGGGAGTATTGCGCGCTTTTCTCTTAACCAGCCAATACAAACATGGAGTACGCTCCATGGAAGCAATCGTGTCAATGAGTCAGCTAGCCAGCAAGGCTAGTTTCGAACGTTCCTGTTTGCCATCGGAAACACAGCTGAGTCTGCACGTCGATGGCCGCGATTTTTCCTCTATAATGCACCGGCTGGAACTTGATAGCGATCTCCTCGAGAAACTCGCGGAAGTGGTACACGAAGCATTCTGTGACGATATGCGTTCCAAAGGCTGGGCCTATGGACCGGTGACACGGCAAGACCGGAAAGAGCATTCCTCACTCAAGCCTTACTCCGAATTACCGGAAAATGAGAAGGAGCAGAACCGTAATAACGCCTGGGATATCCAGAACAAACTTATAAAAGTGGGATATACCGCTATACCGATGCGCGGTGATACGACTCCCTGTAGATTTTCAAAAAAGGAAATCGAAATATTAGCCCAAGAGGAACATCAACGGTGGATGGCGCAGAAACTTGCCGACCACTGGAAACCTGCCAGGGAAACCAATAAAAAGCTTAAGCAGCACCAAGACCTCGTACCGTGGTCAGCACTATCCGACATAGCCAGGCAAAAAGACCGCACGTTAATCAGAAGTATTCCTAAGATCCTGGCAAGAGCCGGATATACGATAGTAAAATCGACTACGACCAGTCGTTAGAGTTTTTATAAAAACAGTCTATTCTTTGATGTTTAACGGGGGCAAAGAACAGAACCCCAACGGTAAGACTTCTAGGAATTTAACTTGTCTTTGGTAGAATCCTGGCGTCTTTGCCGCCAGGTGAAATAAATAATACAGGCCGTCAGTACGAGGCCAACGCCATCAGGAGTGTTTAAGAGGGGCTTGCGCCCCTGTTCTTTTTCTCCCTTTCGTCGGCGTGGTATAATACGTCGGCAATTCAGACTGTTTTTCGGGAGGGCTTCGTGGACCTGAAACTAAAGGGGAAAATAGCGCTGGTAACCGGCACGGGCTCGCAGATTGGCTTCGGGAGGGGCATCGCCGTCAAGCTGGCGGAAGAAGGCTGTGATGTTATTTGTGCCGATATCGATTTCGCAGGCGCGCAAAAGACCGCCGCTGCGGTGAAAGCGCTGGGCAGGAAATCCCTCGCATTGAAGGTCGATATCACGGACAAAGCCGGTGTCGACGCCGCTTTTAAAAAAGCCTTCGAACATTTTAAACATATCGATATCCTCGTGAACTGCGCCGGTCGCGCCAGCGGTATTCGCCCCTTCGTCGAGATGACGCAGGAAATGTGGGATATCGATATCAATATCAATCTCCGGGGCACGATGAACGTCACCCAGGCCGTTCTCCCGCATATGTTAAAGCGTCATTACGGCAAAATCGTTAATTTCTCCACCCATGCCGCCCACCAGCCCACCGGACTGGCCGGAGCCGCGGTATACGTCGCCGCCAAAGCCGGTACGGTCATGTTCAGCAAGACACTCGCCGGTGAGGTCGGCGCTCAGGGCATCAATATCAACATCATCGCCCCCGGCCCCGGTGCTACCAATTTCCACCGGGTAAGCGGCGGCGACCCGCGCATGGCGGAAATTGTGGATAACCTGGCCAAGGCCGGTAAAACGACCACCCCCGAGGATATCGCCAACGCCGTAGCTTTCCTTGTCTCGGATGTTGCCTCCAAACTTTCGGGCCAAATACTGGAGGTCTCCGCTCCGGCGGGCGGAAGCCGCCCCTGAAAAAGAGAGGTTAAAGTTATTTCAAATCCGCCTCCTTTATCCCCCTCTGTAACCGATGCAATACAATACTCTGTGGAAGCTATTTGACAGGGGCTGTAAAAGTAGATTACTATCTGGTGAGACAATATTTCGGGGTCGGCTGAATACCCTTATTTTCAAATATAACTTGAATCTATAATACTGGTATTGTCCTTTCAGATAGGATTATCTATTCCAGCTAAAAGCGAAAGGGGGCAGTCATGATTGTAAAGGAGAAGCTGGTGAAGGTTGTGGGAGCCGGCAATGTAAGTTATGAACCGGCGGCGCTGGATGAATATTCCAGAGATATTAGCTTCGTCAATTCGATAAGGCCGGTATGTGTCGTAAAGCCAAAAAATACCGGCGACGTGCAGAAGATTGTAGCCCTGGCCAACGAGACGCTGACGCCGCTCGTGCCGGTAAGCTCAGGCCCCCCGCATTTCCGCGGTGACACCGTTCCCGGCATCGGAGGGGCCGTTATCGTAGATTTGAGTAATATGAAGAAGATTATTCTGGTCGACCGGGCGCGCCGGGTGGCCGAGGTCGAGCCGGGCGTGACCTTCGGTGAGCTCATACCGGCGGTGGAAAAGGAAGGCCTCCGACTCAACATGCCGCTGCTGCCGAGAAAGTCGAAGACGGTCATCGGCAGCCTGCTGGAGAGGGAGCCGGTAGTCATGCCCAAATATCAATGGGATATATCCGACCCGCTGGCCTGCGCGGGGGTAATTTTCGGCACCGGAGATGAGTTCAGGACGGGGCAAGCGGCCGGGCCTGGTACCATCGAGGAACAGTGGGCCGTCGGGGGCGTGCAAAAAGCCCCCTACGGGCCGGGCGTGGCATCTTGGCACCGGCTTATCCAGGGGGCGCAGGGGACGATGGGCATCGTAACGTGGGCATCGATGAGGTGTGAAATACTCCCCAGCCTTGAAGAGCCGTTTGTAGTCGGCGCCTCCAGCCCTGCCACGCTGCTCGATCTGGCTTCCTGGCTGATAAGGCTGAGAATGGTCAACGAATGCTTTATCCTCAATAATGCCAACCTGGCGGCCATCTTTACGAAGAAATGGCCCAGGGGCTACCAGAACCTTAAGGATGCCCTGCCTCCGTGGACTCTTTTCTATACTGTCGCCGGCTACGAATATTTACCGGAGGAACGCGTTAGCTCTCACATTAAAGGCATCACCGATATCACCCAGCGTCTGGGGGTGGAAGCCGTTAAAGCCGCCGGCGGCATTTCCGCCAATGAAATATTAAAAGCGGTCCAGCGGCCCTCCGCCGAGCCCTACTGGAAACTACGCTATAAAGGCGCCTGCGAGGACGTCTTCTTTTTAACCATAAATGACAAGCTCGAAGGCCAGGTCAAGGCCATGAACGATCTGGCGGAAAACGCCGGCTACTCTACCCCGGACATGGGCGTCTACATCCAGCCCATCGTTCAGGGTACCGGCGTTCATTGCGAGTTCAATCTGTTCTACGACCCTGCCAACGCCAGTGAGGCAAATCGGGTCAAAGAGTTGTCCGCCTCGGCCGTCAAGGGCTTAATGGCGGCGGGGGCGTTCTTCTCCAGGCCTTACGGCCAAAACGCCGGAACGATTATTAACAGGGATGCGGCTACCGTGGCTGTTTTAGCCAAGCTTAAGAAGATATTCGATCCCAACAATATTATGAATCCCGGGAAAGTGTGCTTTTAGACTATGAATAAAAAACATTCATCGTTGAATAAATTCAGGAGGTAGAGAAGATGGCACTAGAAGATTACCGAGGCGATATGGCAATGTGCTGCCGGTGTTCGGCCTGTAAATTTATCCCCATGCAGAAGGTGAAGGGGTCCGAGTTTTCCTACGTATGCCCCAGCATCGCGAGATTTAACTTCCACGCCTACTCGGGCGGCGGCAGGGTAAATATCGGGACGGCGATGTTGAAGAACGGCTTTAACTACACGGACAGGCTCCTCCATATCGTCTATAACTGCCAGATGTGCGGCGCCTGCGGCGTCTCGTGTAATTACGCCATGGACATGGAGGTCCTCCAGCCCATTAACGAGTTCAGGATCAGGTGTGTCCAGGACGGCAAGACCAATCCCGCCTTAGACAAGGTCATCGCCGGCATGCGCCAGACGGGCTCGATGGTGCCCGCCAAAGGCAAACGGGGCGACTGGGCCGCAGGACTGGACCTGAAGGACGCCTTGAAAGAGAAAGTGGATGTCCTTTATCACGTCGGCTGCCTGACCAGCTACGATAAGGACATGCAGAAGCTGGCTAAAGCCACCGTAAAGATATTACAGAAAGGCGGCGTCAATTTCGGCATCGCCGGCGACGCCGAGACGTGCTGCGGCGGTCGCGCCTACCAGATGGGTTATCAGGACGACTTCCTCAAGCAGGCCAGAAAGAACATGGCGATGATTAAGAAAGCCGGCATCAAGACGCTGGTGACGGGCTGCGCCGACGGCTACCAGGCCTTCAAGGTGCTCTATGATAGGTTCGACCTTAAGGGCGACCTCGAAGTGCTGCATATCTCGGAATATATTGACAAACTAATAAAAACAGGCAAGCTAGAGTTGAACAAGAAAGTCAATCTCTCGGTCACGTACCACGACCCCTGTTACCTCGGCAGGCTGGGCGAGCCGTGGATACACTGGCAGGGGAAAAAGATACCGGGCGATAAGTTCGTTTTCGACCCGCCCAAGCCGTACCGGCGCGGCACCCAGGGCGTCTATGAACCTCCCCGCGACGTCCTCAGGAGCATCCCCGGTGTAAAACTCACGGAAATGACCAGGATTAAAGAATACTCCTGGTGCTGCGGGGCCGGCGGCGGCGTTGACGTGTCCAACGCCGATTTCAACAAGTGGACCGCGCAAAAGAGGATTGATGAAGCCCTGTCTACCGGCGCCGATGCCATCGTGAGCGCCTGTCCCTGGTGTGAGAAGAACTTCAGCGAAGCCGTCAAAGACAGCGGCAGCGGCCTGAAAGTATACGATATCGTCGAACTCGTCGAGAAGGCACTTTAGGAAAGGGGGTTATGAATCATGGCTTTCAGTAAAGAAGTATACAAGGAATTCGAAGATGTGGTGGGAGAGGAAAATATCTGCGACGACCCCGCCATAATGCCCGCGTATTACGGTACGGAGTTCGCCGCCATAATCCTCCCAGCTAACACCGCGGAAGTCCAGGCATTGGTAAAACTCTGCAACAAGCATAAGTTACAGTTCCGTCCCATATGCACGGGCTGGTCCGGGATGTTCCCCAAGGGAATCCTTTTGTTCGACCTGCGCCGGATGAACCGCATCATCGAAATCAACGAGAAAAACATGTATGCCGTGGTCGAGCCTTACGTGATCTCGTCGGAGCTTCAGGCCGAGTTGATGAAAAGGGGCCTGAACTTCTGCATCAAGGGGGCCGGGACCAACTGCTCGGCGCTGTTGCGGGGCCACGGCCACATGGACCAGACCACCAGCGGCGACGACCGCAACCATCTGGCTATAGAATGGGTCACCCCTGAAGGGAACATCGTGCGGACGGGCGCGCTGGGCTCTACCGACGAATGGTTCTGCGGCGACGGGCCGGGTCCTTCTTTGAGGAGCATTCTTACCAGCGCCGTGCCGCCGGGCGTAACGCCGGGGGTATTCACCAAGGGCGCCGTAAAGCTTTATCACTGGCCGGGTCCCGCGAGCTTCCCGATAACCGGGAAGTCGCCGAAATACACCCTGAGCGAGATACCGCCTAACATGATGGCGCGGTATTTCAGCTTCCCGTCGGTGGAGAAAATGTGGCAGGCGGAGCTCAAGCTGGGCGAAGCCGAAATATGCTACGAGCTGATGGGTTTTAACGCGGCCATGGTCGCCGCCAATATCACCACCTGCAATGAAGAAGATGAAGCAATGTTCAAGCGCCTCAGCAAAGAGGTGCAGGGGCCCGGCTTCTTCGTCATCATCGCCGGCAACACCCCGGAGGACTTCGACTACAAGAAGAAGGTCCTTAAAAAAATAGTCGGCGAAGCGGGCGGCAAGTCTTTAAAGACGGTGGAAGACCCCGAGATTGAAGGGATTTTGCTCTGCCAGTGCATCAGGATTTCCGCCTCCATCCGGGAGACGTTCCGCCCCGGCGGGGCGTTCAACTCGATTCCCATCATGGGCCAGCGCGACCTCACCATCAAGTGGGCCATCGGCGCCGGCGAAGCCAAGAAGCCCTTGATTAAGAAGGGCTTGATAGTTGATGACGGCGGGGCGTTTTTCGGCTGGGGCGTCGAGCAGGGGCACCTGGGTAAAACGGAAATATTCTGTAAATTTGACCCACGGAACGAGGAAGCCAAGAAGGCCGTGGAAACCTGGCAAAAAGAGCAGACGGCCAGGGCTTTCAAGGAACGTTACTTCGCCAGCACCATGGGCCCGCAGGACGAAATCGGACCGGCCGTATCGAATTACCATCTATGGTGGAGGAAGCTCTTGAGAGCCATCGACCCCAACGGCGTATCACCCGAGGGTGGCGCGCTGGTCTAGTCTGTTCCAAATATGCTGACGGGGGTATGAAAAATGGCGAAAACGAAATACGGTCACCTGGTAAAGGCTCTTTCTTTTAAAGACTACGGACCGGGCTTGCCCCGGCAGGGGACCGAGATGAACGGAGCGTTCCTCGGCTACGACGTCCACATTCAATACGGGACTTACTGGTCCGCCGGTAAAATGGCGCCCTACGAGACGCAGGTGCATGACTCCGACCAGGTAATGATATGGATGGGGCTGGACACATTTGACGAGGGCTACCTGGGAGCCGAAGTCGAGTTGACCCTCGGCGAGGAAAAAGAGACCCACATGATTACCACGGCCACGGCGGTCGCCGTCCCCAAAGGCATGCCACATATGCCGGCCACCATCGGGAGAATGGACGACAGGTTTATCTTTATGACGGTCTCGATGGCACCGGAACTGACGTCTAAAACCGCGAAACTGAGCGATAAACCGGGCAAGCCGGCCGATTTCATGCGCTCTAAATACCGTGAGAATGTCCAGCACCTAGCATTTACCCGCAACGGCCCCTGGCACTACGGCCCGTTCAACCAGGATACCCACGACGGCGCTATCACGGATATCCATGGCAAGGACTTCGAGTTCCACATGTCGTATGAAAGCATGAACCGGGCGCCTTACAGGTTCGGCCCCGTCCCCGATAAACCCCATGTGCATCCCTATACCGAGTTCCTGCTTTTCATGGGCGCCGACCCCGACGATATTAGTATATTGCCGGCGGAATGCGAGCTTTACATGGGCAAGGACATGGAAAAACACGTTATCACCACGCCCACGGTCGCCATACAGCCCGCCGGGCACGCCCATTGCCCGCTCATCGTGACAAAGCAGGACAGTCCCTGGATATTTGCGGTGGTGCGCCCCTGGGGACATACCGGCAAGGGACCCGACGGCTACATAAAGTAGCTTTATTAACGAGGAGGGTACGATGGCGAAAACGAAATATGGACATTTTATTAAAAAGCTGGTCTATAACAAGCTGCCGGGCGGGGCGAAAGGCAAACCGGAATACATTACCTGGCCCAAGGGCTCCGACCTGGAAGGTCTTAATGTCAGTTTTGTGTGGAGCTATCATAACCGGGTCGGTCCCTGGGATGTAGGCGGGAAATACGGGCATGTCCATCCTTACGGCGAGGTCTTCGTCTTCACGGGACTCGATTACGATAACCCCAATACCCTGGGTGCTGAGTTGGTAATGGAGCTCGGCGAAGAGGCCGAAGAACATATTATCGCCGCCCCGTCGGTAGTCGCCATCCCGGCCGGCGTGCCGCACCTGCCGATGACCGCGAAAAAGGTCGATAAGCCTTATGGTTTCCTGGCGATTTCCGTCAACGGCGAAGACAAGACCACCGAGCTGACCGAGAGAAAAAAGGCGTTTATCCTGGCCAATAAATGCGGCGAGATGATTACCAGGATGGAACTGCGCGACATGCACCGCAAAAAAGGCGGCAACGCCGATTTTATAGGGTTCTGGAGCGGCAAGAACCACCCCGGCTTTTTACTAAATTTCACCTGGGCTTTCCACACCGGCACCGGCCCCTGGCATGAAAGCGATCCGCATGTCCATCCCAACGACGAAGCCCTGGTCTTCGTGGGGCTGGACCCGGAAAACCCCGATTATCTCGGGGCGGAGATAGAAATCCAGATGGGCGAGGAGCGGGAGGTGCACGTCTTTAATATCCCCACCGTCGTTATCGCCCCCAAAGGACTCGTCCACTGCCCGCTAATCACGAGAAACGTGGAAAAACCGTACAGCTTCACCGCGATCTGCCTCGCCCACGAGCACGATACTACGTGGCTGGGCGGACCACAAAAGTTTACCAGTAAGTGATTTTTATGGGGAAGACCGATTAAGATGCCGGGGAGGAAGCAAATAATCTATGGCTTACTCCCTTTTTCTTTATATTAAAGCTCATCTTGTTGCGATACTGAAATGCACCGACACATCCACATACGGTATTAAATATTAAACGTCAAATATTATATAATATTTCCTAAAATGTTATAATAAATTAAACGCGCATATAATAAACGGCCGGGCTTTACCTGATACATAAGGAGAGTAGATGGAAATCGAGGATGTACGCAAGAACACCAAGCTGATCATCGACGGCGTTCTCTATAACATTGATGATGTTGATTTCACCAAGCCCGGTAAGGGGCGCTCCATCTATCGCCTCAGACTCAAAAATATGCGCGACGGCGGCGTTATCGACCGCACCTACCGCTCCGGCGAGAGGGTCGATGAAGCCAGGCTTGATACCCAGAACGAGCAGTACCTTTACCGTGAAGGCGATAATTATATTTTCATGGACGTCAAGACCTACGACCAGCACCCTGTCCCCGGAGACCTGCTTGGCATTAAAAAGAACTTCCTGAAAGAAGGCATGGAGGTCGTCATGCTGATGCACGGCGACGAGCCTATCGATGTCAACCTGCCCATAACCATCGACCTCAAGGTAATCGAGACCGAGGTATCCACCAAGACCGCCACCATCACCCCCCAGATGAAGTCCTCCGTCGTAGAAACCGGCTACCGCATTGACACCCCGTCTTTCATTAAAGTGGGTGACGTTATTAAAATTGACACCCGCACCGGCAACTACGTCGAGCGGGTCTCCACCGGAAAGTGACGCATGGTTGAGGACGAACCTCAGCGACTCGCCCGCCTGAAGTCCAATCTGCGCCGGCGGGCCTTGATTTACGAGCACGTCCGCGCCTTCTTCAAAGAGCAGGATTTTCTGGAGGTAGAGACCCCCATCCGCGCCCCGGCCATCGCCCCGGAAGAATTCATTACCCCCTTTATGAGCGAGGACTGGTTCCTCGCCGCCTCGCCTGAGCTCCACATGAAGCGCCTGCTCGCCGCCGGCTATGAAAATATTTTCCAGTTCAGTCACTGCTTCCGCAAGGGCGAGCGCGGTCGCTGGCACAATCCTGAATTCATTATGCTGGAATGGTACCGCGCCGGGGCCGACTATTACCAAATCATTTCAGATATCGAAAAAATGGTGACAACAGTCGCTAGCAGCCTCGGATATAAAAACAAAATAGAGTACCAGGGTCAGATTATAGATTTAAAGCGGCCCTGGCCCAGGGTGACGGTCAGGGACGCCTTTCTTAAAGCCGCCGGATGGGACCCTGTCGCGGAACCTGATTCCTTGAGATTCGATGTGGATTTCGTCACGAAAGTGCTCCCCGCCTTTTCCCCGACCCGGCCTACTGTTTTAGTGGACTATCCCACGCCGATGGCCTCGCTGGCACGCCTCAAGCCGGATAATACCCTCGTCGCCGAACGTACTGAGGTATTCATCGGCGGGCTGGAGCTTGCCAACGCTTACAGCGAGCTTACAGATGCCCTAGAGCAGGAGAAACGCTTCCGGGAAGCCGTAGAAAAAATTAAAAAAGAGCGCGGCCAGGCAATGCCCATGCCGGATAAATTCCTTAAAGCCCTGCCCCACCTCCCCGAATGCGGCGGGGTGGCTCTGGGCATCGACCGGCTTGTCATGCTGCTTTGTAACGCCGCCTCCATCGACGACGTTATGGCTTTCACTGCGGATGACGCTTGAAAAGTTGTTAACAGGTATTAACCTCACCCTGCCCTCTCCAGCCAGAATCAATGGTAGAAACCACAGATATTGATGGCTGGAAAGGGTAAGTATTTTTAAGAGGGGCTAGCGCCCCTCTCGGCGGCCACTCCCTGAAGATAACGGGGCGTTTAAGAGGGGCGAAGCCCCTCTTTTTATTCTTCCCCCTCAAACAAAATAAAAGTCCATTTATATTAATAAATCTGTTTGAGGGGGATAAAGGGGGTGATTATACAGAAGCTCCGCTATTCAAATGGTAACAGGAAAACAATATCTTACTGGTCGCCCCTCAACTTCCGCAGTATCCCCTTTAATGTTTGCCAGAGGCTGTTGGCTTTACCCACCTGCTCTTCCGGCATGATGTTTTCACCATAGCGGACGATTTCGTATTCGTTAGTTATGCTTTTCAGGGGCTCATCGCCGTCCGGTACCGCCTGCCGCAGGCGTACCGAATATTCCGCGGGGGTCTCGTAGAGGCGGCGGGGGACTCCGGAACGTTTCCCTTCCCACAGCAGGTGGCGGTAAATCTCACGTATGTCCATCTCGCCTTTTACGTTTTCGTCGAAATGATATTCCTCCTGGAGTTCTTCTTTTTTCTTGAATAATGATCTGAACATCTCTTTCAAATCGTCCCTCAAGCCCTTCCAGCTCCAGAGAGATTCGTGGATTTCCTCTATCTCATCCCGGGCGCGCCGGTCCCGGATGCGGGAGACCGCCTTCACCAGTATGAATAAAACCAGCCCGATAAGTAAAGCTATTACGAACCACTTAATGGCATCCGTCACCCACGGCGGCACTTCTTTAGGTATCACTTCCGGCCACTGAGGCCCCGATGCATTACCGGTATCGGCCGGCGGTTGGGTCTGTTCCCCTCTTAACAGATTTATTAGATACATAAAAATACGTACCAGCCATTCTAACACGAAAGAGATCGGTATCAGGATATATTCGAATATTTTTCCGAAGAAATTACCGATGGCGCTAAAGCCGCGTCCGATACTTTCGAACAGTTCCGGCGAGAAGATGCTGGCCAAACCGAAACCGACGAGCACCATCCCGCCGGTGACGCCGAGCATTATCGGCACCCACCGCCATACCGATGTCAGCCTGGCTTCTTCCCGGGGCATGGAGCGGCGCATCAGGTAGAGATGGCAGGTGGCTATCGCTATCAGGCCAAAGAAGAAAAATGCCATGACATACCAGCCTATTTCGGCGCCGGGCCCCGTAAAACGCTCCGACGACGCGCTGATTTGCCAGAAGATAATCAGGACGATAAGGGCTGCCATGCCGAGTAAGAAGGAGCGATAGATATCGCGGAAATACGATGTCGTCTGCCCGAGCATAATGCCCCGCCACCAGAGATACAGCAGCACCGGGATAGCCAGGACTAGTGTTTGAGGATTCACAAAAGTAGTCCCCAACGCCTGCCAGGTGTGCGCGAACCATTGGCCGCTGAGGAAACCGTAGTCGGCTCTGTAGTCCGCCCCCAGCACTAGTAAGATAACGACCAGCCCGCCGCCGATGATGATAGCACGGATGCGCCATAAAGACCATTCCCGCCGGAGGGTCAGCCGCGTCACCAGGAGCGATACCGCCAGCGTAATAACTACCGACCATAGGCTCAGGATGGGCCTTGCCTCGGCAAACATCGGCCAGCTCCCCAGCCAGACGAGCCAGGGATAGACCCAGAAGACTTCCATGAGCACAACCGCCAGCGGATAAAGAACCGTCGCCAGCCAGTCGAAGCCGCCTTTATTTCTAACCGCGTCTATCATCCGATGTCCCTATCAATCCGATTTCTTTGACCAGTTCCCAAGCTACGTCGTCGTTGATATGGTAAACGGGCAAGTGTCCGGCGCCCAATTCCGCTCCTTCTTTGGCATCCCCGCCCACTTTGACCAGTACCACGCTGCGCCCCACCCGCTTCAAATCCAGTAACGTCGCCAGCAGGTCTTCCCCGGGCTGCGCCGCGATGACCATCAACGTACTGCCCCAGGGCAGGCTCGAGGCTTCCTGCCGTATCAGTTTTGCCATGGATATCGATTCCACCTGGTGTATCTGCGCCAGCGCCTCCAGGATGTGTCTCAGTTGGTCGGGATGCCCGCTGTGCGGCACCTTCAACGTCCCCTGCGAAAAACGCGTTATCTGGTTGACGTGCAGGCCGACGTTAAAGCCTTCTTTCAGGGCATACTGTGAAATCGACGCGGCGGCGATAATCCCCAGCTCCTGGAGTTGATAAATACTCCCCCACAGGGGCGCCCTCAACGTACGCACGTCCAGGAAAAGGCTGATGTCCACCGTGGTCGTCGGCTCGTATACCTTGGTCTGCAGCCTGCCGAGCCGGGCGGTGCTCTTCCAGTGTATGCGTTTCAGGCTGTCCCCGCTAACGTAGTCCCGCACCCCGGCCGTGAGCACCGGGTCCTGGAAAAGGTGCCTTTTCAGGCGAATATCGCCGAAAAGCTGCCGTGATGCGATGCCCAGCTTTTCCAGCGGCACCAGCCGGGGATACACCAGAAGGTAGTCGAGCTTGTCAAACTTCATTTCCCGTCGGAAGAAGCCGAACAGGTCACCGGAACGGATATAAGTCGGGCCGAAGACAAAGGCGCCGCGCTGCTGGCACCGCACGGGAAAACGCCGCTTCACCCGGTGGTACATGTTGATGGGAAAGATATTGGTGAGAAGGACGCGGTCCTCAATCATCGTTTCCGTCTTGCCCTTGAGGAAGGTCACCTTCTCCGGCAGCTCGTCTTCGATCTGGAGCCAGGGCAGCGGCAGGGGCTTGCGGTTGGTGACCTCTATCTCGAAGACTATTTCTTCGCCGAAAAAGACCTGGTTATGGCTCAGTCGGCGCCGGTATTCGATACGGTGGAGGCAAAACCGGTTCCACAAGCGGGACACGCCGCCGGTCAGCAAAAACAGGAGGCAAATCAGAGCTAAGGCGACCTGGTGTAATGCCAGGCTGATAATCAGCAGCAGTAGCGCTACGAGCAGCCAGGCGTCGCCCCGCATCGTTTACCCTTCCCCGGGGACGGCGTTTTCTTCTACCGGCACAGATACGGAGTCCATGATCTCTTTAAGGGTCTGGTCGGCTTTCTGGCCGCGCAGTCGACTCTCCGACCTGGGGATGATGCGGTGGACGAGCACGGGCGTGACCAGGTACTTAACATCGTCCGGGGTAACGAATGCCCTGCCCCGGATGGCGGCGAGGGCCTGTGAGGCATTGTAGAGCGCCAGCATGGCTCTCGGGCTGGCGCCCAGCTCCACAGCGGCGTTCTCGCGGGTGGCGTGGACCAGGCGGATGATATAGTCCTCGACATCTGCCGCGACATGCACTTCACGACATTCTTTCTGCATTTTAAGGAGGTCGCCAGACGCGACTACCGCTTTCAGCTCTTCCAGAGGATCGGAACTGCGGAACCGGGATAGTATCAGGCGGTCGTCCGCGGCGCTGGGGTAGCCTATCTGTATCTTCAGGAGGAAGCGGTCGAGCTGGGCTTCGGGCAGCGGAAAGGTGCCTTCCAGCTCGATGGGGTTCTGCGTCGCCATGACCAGGAAAGGCCGGGGCAGCGCTCGGGTATCGCCTTCGACGGTGACCTGCCGCTCCTGCATGGCTTCCAGCAGCGCCGATTGCGTCCGGGGGGTGGCGCGGTTGATTTCGTCCGCCAGCACTACTTGGGACATTATCGGGCCGGGGCGGAACTCGAAGTCGGATGTCTTCTGGTTGAAAATATAGGTGCCGGTAATGTCGGAGGGCAGCAGGTCGGGCGTGCACTGGATACGCCGGAAGCTGCACCCCAGCGACCTCGCCAGGGACTTCGCCAGGACGGTCTTACCCAGCCCCGGCACGTCTTCGAAGAGGATATGCCCCTCGCAGAGCAGGGCGACGATAGCCAGCTCCACCACCTCACCCTTGCCCACGATGACGCGCTCGACGTTTTCCCTGACCTTCGCCGCGGCGTCTTTTATCTTTTCCACGACTTTTTCATCCATATATCGCATCGCTTTCTATTTTGAATACTATAACAGTTTAACTATCCTGATATTATCATTATTAAATAAAAAACGCTATGTGACAAAAATTACAGAATTATCCGACTTAATATAGCATACTTACTATGCTTGGTAGTTTTTCTTCATCAGCAGGGAGACGGGAAATGACCGACGATTTCAATATTATGGTCGGAGGGGAGGCGGGGCAGGGTGTCCAGTCCGTCGGCACGATAGTGGCAAAGACGCTGGCGCGGGGAGGGCTTAACGTTTTCGCCGACCAGGACTACGAGAGCCGGATAAGAGGCGGGCACAATTTCTTCCGCGTCAGGGCGAAGACATCTGACGTGCAGGCCCTCTCGCCGACCCTGGATTTGCTGATGGCGCTCAACAAGGAGACCGTAGACCTCCACGAGAAAGAGCTTAAGGCCGGCGGCACCGTTATTTACGATGCCGAGCAGTCTAAATTTACTACCGATAAAGCCAATTTCTTAAACGTGCCGCTGCTGAAACTGGCCCTGGAAAAAGCCGGGAGCCAGCTTATGGCCAATACCGTGGCGGTAGGGGCGGCTTTAGGGCTGGCGGCATTTGATTTCAACCTGCTCGCGGCAGTCCTGCAAAAAGAGTTCGGCCGGCATGGTGAAAAAATAGTTAAGGACAATATTACCGCCGCCCGCGCCGGCTACGACTATGTGCGGTCGCAGGGTAAAAAACTCCCGTTCCCGGAAACCCGCCCGCCGCCAGCGCAAAACAATAAACTCTTGCTGACCGGCAACGAGGCGCTGTGCCTTGGCGCGATGGCCGCCGGCTGTAAGTTCGTCGCCGGCTATCCCATGACGCCGTCCAGCGCCATCCTGGAATATATCGCGGACAAGGGGCGGCAGTACGGCGTGGTGATGATGCACGTCGAGGATGAAATCGCCGCCATGAACATGGCCGTGGGGGCGGGCTACACCGGGGTAAGGTCAATGGTGGCAACCTCCGGCGGCGGCTTCGCGTTGATGGTCGAGGGTCTGGCCCTGGCCGGCATGACCGAGACCCCGGTGGTGGTCGTCCTGGGGCAGCGTCCCGGCCCCGCTACCGGCCTGCCCACCCGCACCGAGCAGGCCGAGCTGTTTTTCGCCCTGCACGCCGGCCACGGCGAGGCCGCCCGGGCCGTGCTGGCGCCGGCAAATGCCGCGGATGCTTTTAACGCCGCCGTTAAAGCCTTTAACCTGGCGGAAAAATACCAGACGCCGGTCATTATTCTTACCGATAACCATCTGGCAACGTCTTATTACAACGCGGACAGGTTCGACTTATCTCAGGTTAAAGTTGACCGCGGCGCGCTTTTATCCGAAGAAGAAGTCAAAAACCTTACCGACTATAAGAGACACTTAGTTACCGATTCCGGCATTTCTCCGCGTGCCCTGCCGGGGCAGGGAAAAGCTTTAGTCGTCACCGACTCCGATGAGCATGACGAGGCCGGCCACATGATCGAGGACGCCGCTACCCGGAAAAGCCAGGTGGAAAAGCGACTCCGCAAGCAGAACGGTCTTAAGAGTGAGATAACCCCGCCGGAATTCCAACAGGTAAATGGCGCGCAGACCACGTTAATCGGCTGGGGCAGCACCTATGGCGCTATCCGGGAAGCCGCCGATATTCTTAAGAAAGACGGCCGGGCCGTCAATACCCTGCATCTCACCCAGCTATGGCCTTTCCCGGCGGAGGCGGTATCTTCAACCATGAAAAAAGCCCGGAAAAACATCGTCATTGAGGGGAACGCCACGGCACAGCTGGCCGCCCTGATCAGGCGCGAGACCGGCCGGGCGGTAGATGGCGCTATTTTGAAATATGACGGCCGCCCCTTTTCCCCCCGGGAGATAGTCGACCGCCTGCGCGAGGAGGTCGGGAAATGGTAGCGTTACAGGACTATGAATCTAAAGTGCCCATCGCCTGGTGCCCCGGCTGCGGCAACTTCGGCATCCTCCGGGCGGTGAAAAAAGCTATGGTAGAACTGGGACTGGAACCGCAACAGGTCCTCTTCGTGTCCGGCATCGGCCAGGCCCCCAAGCTGCCCCATTACACGCAGGGCAACGTTTTCAACGGACTGCACGGTCGCACCCTTCCCGCCGCCACCGGCGCGAAAATCGCCAACCGCGACCTCGTCGTTATCGGCATCGACGGCGACGGCGGGGCTTACGGGGAGGGCGTTCAGCATCTGCTGGCCACCGCCCGCCGCAACATCAACATGACCTACCTCGTCCACAACAACCAGGTCTACGGCCTCACGAAAGGACAGGCTTCCCCCACCAGCGAGCTCGGTTTCATCACCAAAACGACGCCCCTGGGCGCTATCCAGCCGCTCAATCCGCTCATGCTGGCCCTGGCTTCGGACATCAGCTTCCTGGCGCGCGGTTTCGCCGGGGAAATCGACCACCTGGCAGGGCTGATCAAGGCAGGAGTCCAGCACCACGGCTTCGCTTTGATCGATATTTTGCAGCCATGCGTCTCTTTTAATCGCGTCAATACCTTCCAGTGGTATAAGCAGCGCGTCTATAAGCTGGAGGAAAGCTATAACCCCGCCGATAAAGCCGCCGCCCTGCTTAAAGCGCAGGAGTGGGGCGATAAGATACCGATAGGGATTATTTACCGTCAGGAAATGCCGGTTTACGAGGAAACCTTGCC
>CAZEUJ010000006.1:16667-27388 GCA_964514525.1 uncultured Dehalococcoidaceae bacterium | reverse complement strand
GCTGTCACCGCAATGGCGGAGAAAAGGAACATCGTGTTATAAGTATATTTCTGGATAAACCCGCCCATGATGGGGGCGAAGATAGCGCCGGTGTACTGCATCGTGAAATAGTACACGCCGTAAATCGTCGCGCGGTACTTCGCCGGCGTCTGCCCCATGATAAAGACCTCGGTCACCGGCATCCTTATCGCCATGTTCAGGCCCATGAAAAAGAGTATCGCGTAAAAGCCGAATCCCATCGTGGCTGACCTTACCCCGAAGATAATCAGCCCGCTGATAATGCTGGTGACGATAATCACCTTTACCGTCCCGATGCGGTCGGAAATCCAGCCGCCGAGTATCGTCCCCCCGAACACCCCCGGCAGGTACATGATGGACATCAGCATCGCCGCTCTATCGTCGGTGGCTTTCAGCACATCGACCATGTACAGGGACAGGAAAGCGTTGACGGACATCCCCGCCCCGCCCCCCAGAATCATCATTATCAGGTAAGCTATCAGCCTCCGTTTGTATCCCGGTTGAGGTGGCTTTGCCTCAGCCACCCTTTGTCTGGCCCTTTGCACGTGCGCCATGCCGCCGTGTCTGGTCAGATATATATAGAAGATGATACCGAATATCGCGGTGGGCACTGCCAAGGCGATGAACGGCGCCCGCCATCCCCAGGCCGCGAGAATCGGGCCGGCGATGAGCGGCGCGATGAAAAAGCTGGAGTTTCCGCCGAGCAGGTGCAGTCCCAGCGCCCGGCCCCTCTTTTCCGGCTCGACGGAAGCGAGTATCAGCGGCGTCGATGACGGATGGTACCCGCCGGTCATCAGGCCCATTATTACCAGAAAAACGAGCAGCATGGTGTAAGTAGGGGATAAACCGACGAGTATGCCGCCCGCCGCCACTCCTACCGTTCCCACGGCGATCATTATCGCCGGGGAAATGCGGTCGGCCAGCCAACCGGAGGGCAGCTGTCCTGCCCCGCCCGCCAGTGCAAAAGCCGTGGTCACCCAGGCCGATTGCGGCAGTGTCAAGCCTAATGCCGTCCGTATGGCGGGTAAAAGCGGGGAAGGCAAAGCCGTCAGCAGGTGGTGCCCGAAGTGCGCCATGATGAACCATGGCAGAGAGTTCCGCATAAAAGAGCGCTGTTTGCGTTCCGGTTGCGTAATTTCAGTATCCTTTCAAGACCGCTGGCCGCTCTTTACAGATGCCACGATATTGTGTTTTGAAAAATCGTGGACTTTACGGCTTAGCGAATAAAAATCTGACAAAAATGAAACTGAATAATTATACTACCTTCATCATGAAAATGACAAATTTTCTCGTTAGCCCATTGTGGCATTATTACTATTGACAATTCTATTTTGATATGTTACGATATATCGTGATAAAATTAAGAGGAGAGTGGGGTCTATGTTTCACCGACCGTTTTTTCCCTTCGAACGTCACTCACGCATCTTCGAAAAAGGCGACCTTAAATACGTCATTCTCAGTCTTTTAAAAGACAAGCCGAGCCATGGCTATGAGATTATCCGCGCCCTGGAGGACTATTTCCATGGCTTTTACACCCCTAGCGCCGGCAGCGTTTACCCCACCCTGCAAATGCTTGACGATATGGGCTATGTCAGCTCTTCGGAACACGATGGTAAGAAAGTCTATACCATCAGCGACGAGGGGTTGAAATTCCTGAAAGAGCAGCAGGAAGTCATCGACAAGATAAAGGGGCACATGAGCGAATGGTGGCACCCGCGCGATATCGAGGAGTTCCACGATACCATCGATGAACTCAGGGGTCTTGGCCGCCTGGTGGGACAAAAAGCCCATCATCTTGTACCGGAAAAATGGGCTCGTATCAAAGAAATTGTTTTGCGCGCTCGACGCGATATCGAAGACATACTGGGAAAAGAATAACGCGTTCTTTCCGTCCCGGCGGCAATAATGTTGGTGTTATAATAAAAAGACGTGTCCGATTATATTATCCAGGTAGATAATCTCGTAAAAAAGTTTGGTAAGCTCGTTGCCGTCGACCACATCAGTTTTAACGTAGCGCCGGGTGAAATTTTCGGTTTCCTGGGACCCAACGGCGCCGGCAAGACCACCACCATCAATATCCTCTGTACTCTTGCCCGCCCCACCTCCGGCAAGGCCACCCTCAATGGTTTCGATGTCGTCCGCCAGCAGAATCAGGTGCGCCATTCCATCGGGCTTGTTTTCCAGGACTCCAGCCTTGACGACCGGCTTACCGGTCTGCATAATCTGAAGTTTCACGCCATGGTCTATAGCGTGCCCGCCGCCGTCCGCGATAAGCGCATCGAGCAGGTGCTTAAAATGGTAGACCTCTGGGACAAGCGTAATAATTTTGTCCGCACCTATTCCGGCGGTATGAAACGCCGCCTGGAGCTGGCGAGGGGCCTGCTGCATTATCCCAAGGTACTCTTCCTCGACGAGCCCACACTGGGGCTCGACCCTCAGACGCGCAACCATATCTGGGAATACGTACTCCAGCTTCAAAAGCAGGAAGGCACCACCGTTTTCCTGACCACCCACTACATGGACGAAGCGGAGAAGGCCAGTCGCATTGCGATCATCGACCACGGTAAGCTGGTGGCCATGGATACCCCCGCACAACTCAAACACATGGTCGGCAAAGACATTGTTACCCTGCGGACGGGCGATAATAATAAAGCCGCCGAGGAAATCAAGCTCCGTTATCACACCGAAGCCAGACTGGATGGCGACCAGCTTACTTTTAACGTAGAGAACGGCGAGGAGTTTCTGCCGGCATTCATCAAGGGGTTCGGCGTTAATATCCTCAGCATCAGCCTGCGCCATCCCACCCTCGAAGATGTCTTCCTCAAGCTTACCGGCCGGGAAATCCGCGAGCAGGATGTCGGCGACTCTTTATCAGCGCAAATGAGGCAGCGGGGCGGCCGCATGCACATGCATTAGGATAGATGATGAATAGCTTGCTTGGCGTTTACACCATGTGGTACCGAGATGTGCTGCGTTTCTGGTACGATAAAGCGCGCATGTTGAGCGCCCTGCTCTTCCCTGTGTTTTTCCTGTTTATGTTCGGCAGCGGCCTTCAGGGCAGTATCGGCATAATGTCCGGCGGCATTAATTTCACGCAATTTATGTACCCCGGCATCATCGCCATGTCCGTGCTCATGGGCTCTTTTATGTCCGGCGTGTCTATCGTCTGGGACCGCGAGTTCGGTTTTCTTAAAGAGGTGCTGGTCGCCCCCATCTCCCGCATGTCGGTGGCGCTGGGCAGGACTTTAGGCTCCGCCACCGTCGCCACCATCCAGGGAATCATGATTCTGGTACTGGCCCCCTTTATCGATGTTTCGCTTACGGTCTGGATGGTCCTGGCGTTGATACCTCTCACGTTCCTGCTGGCGGCTTCAATGGGCTCGCTGGGCATCCTGCTGGCGTCACGTATAAAATCTACCGAGGCCTTCCAGGCAATTATGCAGATGCTCATGATGCCCATGATGTTCCTCTCCGGCGTCTTTTTCCCTATGCAGAACCTGCCGTCCTGGATGAGCTTTCTAGTAAAAATTAACCCCGCTTCCTATGGTGTTGCGGCTATAAGGCAGGTGATGCTCGACACCGGGACAAACTCGGCATTTGACATGACCCTCTTCGGCCACTCCCTGACCATCTGGGAAAACATCGCCATACTGGCGGCGTTCGGGTTTATCATGATATTGCTGGCGGTGTGGTCTTTCGGGCGGCAGGAATAGCTGACTCCCCTTCAAAATCCCCGATTGGATTCGTGCCTGCTCCAGGCGGTATAATAACGTCAGTATGCCGTCGGGAGACCCTGATGAATGGAGAGATATGGCCTCATTGCGTTATGCCGGGAACATCGTTACCGATACCAGGGAATATACCCCGGAAGAAACCGCTCAAATCCAGGAGATGATGAAGCGGAGCCCGATTAAGTCCACCGTTAAAATCTTGCGACTGCTCTGGATGGATGATGCCAAAGTAAAAGGGGCTTCCTTTTATATGGAATGCATCTGGTTGTGGGAGGGAGAGACCACTTCCGGGACGACGGAAGAGCCGCACGTCCACGACTTTAGCGAGGTCATCGGCTTTATCAGCAGCGACCCTGACCGCCCGCACGACCTCGATGCCAGGATGGAAATCATTCTGGGAGACGAGACGCATTACCTGACGAAAAGCTGCCTAGTGCACGTCCCGGCGGGCATGAAGCACTGCCCGCTAACCTTCCGCGAGGTCAACCGACCTGTCTTTTTCTTCACCCTGGCGCCCATCTCCCGGTACGGGCGCACCTCGGAAAGGATGAAACCGCAGAAAGCGACCTCCTTAAAAGTGCCCGCCTTCTTACCGCCACCGCCGGATAAGTCCGGGTCGAGGTACGGCCGCTATATCGTTACCGAGCCCAGGCCCCACTGGCCCACCTCACCTGCTCCGAATAGACCCCCGCCGCCCCGAACGGCAAGGACGACCCAGATAGTTTCGCTGGATAGCGAGGTTTCGCCGGGGGCGTTTTACGCCGATTTCGTCTGGATATGGAGCGGCGACATGACCATGGCGCCTCAGTCTCATGCCCACGACTTTGACGAGATGGTCGGCATTATCGGCTATCCTCAGGACCGGGAAAATCCCCGCGCCATTGGCGGTGATGTGTCCATTATGCTCGCCGAGGAGAAATACGCCATAAAGCAGAGCTCGCTTATCTTCGTGCCGAAAGGCTTGAGCCACTGCCCCATTGAGTTTAAGAGTATCACGAGACCGGTGCTCTGTTTCACCATCGGCAATACGCCGAAATGGGGACAGCTTGATAATAAGATTTGAACCGATGGAGATTCAGTAAAACAGGAAGGACTTAAACCGTGAAAATCAGTAAAGAAGAACTCCTGCGTTTGTACCGCATCATGCTGACCATCCGCCGCTTTGAGGAAAGGGTTGTGATAGATTACCACAGCGGGGCAATTCCGGGTATCGTGCACTCCTACATCGGCCAGGAGGCAGTCGCCACTGGCGTCTGCACCAATCTCCGCTTGGATGACCGCATTATCAGCAATCACCGGGGCCACGGGCACTGTATCGCCAAGGGCGCCGACCTCAACCGCATGATGGCGGAAATATACGGTCGGAAGACCGGTTACTGCAAGGGTAAAGGTGGCTCGATGCATATTGCCGATTTCTCCATCGGCATGTTGGGCGCCAACGGCATCGTTGCCGGCGGTCTGCCCATCGCGGCGGGCGCGGCCGTGGCGGCCCAGTTGGAGGGCGGCGATAAGGTGGTAGTGCTCTTTTTCGGCGACGGCGCCACCAACGAAGGAGAGTTTCACGAAGTGCTGAATCTGGCTTCAATATGGAAGCTGCCGCTTATCTTCGCCTGTGAAAATAACGGTTACGGCGTCAATACCCCGGTTAAGGTCGCCACGGGCCTGGACTATATCTCTAAACGGGCCACCGGCGGTTACGGCATCCCGAGCGTCGTCATCGACGGTAACGACGTCTTAGCGGTATACGATAAGACGAAAAAAGCGGTAGCGCGCGTCAGGGCCGGGAGAGGACCTGTTTTTCTGGAGTTCATTACCTATCGCTGGCGCGGCCATTATGAACAGCCCGGACTGCCCGACCTCCGCCCGATCGCGGAGCTCGAGGCATGGAAGAAAAAAGAACCCGTGGCCGGGTTCGAGCGGATATTGCTGAAGAACCGCATCGCCACGAAACAGGCGCTCGAAGAAATCAACGCCCGGGTAATGGAACAAATCCAGGCGGCGGTAGACTACGCCCTGGCAAGCCCCCTCCCCGCGCCCGAGGATGCCCTTGAGGATGTTTTTTCTTCATGATGAAATGCGAGGTTTTGAAACATGAGAAAAATAACTTATGATCAGGCAGCTTCGGAGGCATTGCTGGAGGAGTTCCGCCGTGACGAAAAGACCGTCCACCTGTCCACGGATATCCCGCCCGACCTGCGCCAGGAGTTCGGCGCGGCCAGGATAAGGCAGACCCCCATTTCCGAGGCCTGTTTTGTCGGGGCGGCTATCGGACTCGCCGGCTCGGGTTTTCGTCCTGTCGTTAATGTCAGGATGGCGACTTTCGGCTTCGTCGCCATGGACCAGTTCGTCAATCAGGCGGCAAAAATAACCTATATGTTCGGCGGGCAGACCAAATTCCCCATCGTCTATCGCATGACCGTTGGCGCCAGCAAATCGTTTGCCGCCCAGCATTCAATAAGTCCCTACTCGATGTATATGAATGTCCCGGGACTGAAAATTATCCTCCCCGCCACCCCGTATGACATCAAGGGGCTGTTGAAGACGGCCATCAGGGACAATAATCCGGTTATCTGCTTTGAGCACATGGCGTTGGGAGCGATAGAAGGCGAAGTGCCGGAGGATGAATATCTGCTTCCTTTCGGTCAGGCCGTCATCCGGCGCGAGGGCACCGACGTGACTGTGGTTGCCCTGGCCAAAATGATGCACGATGCCCTGGCTGTGGCCGAAGAAATGCAGTCGGAAGGGATATCTTTAGAAATAATCGACCCGCGCACGCTGAACCCTCTGGATAAAAATACCATCAAAGCCTCAGTAGCCAAGACGCGTAGACTGGTGGTGGTCGATGAAGCCTGCATTACCGCCTCGGCGGCCGCCGAGATTACCGCGCTGGTGGTCGAAGACGGGGAAGTTTTCAGACGTTTGAAGTCTGCTCCGAAAAGGGTATGCGGACTTGATGTGCCCATCCCCTACAGTCCGCCGATGGAACGGTATGCCCTGCCCGACCGCGATAAAATCAAGGCGGCTATTAGAGAAGTCATGTTGACTAAATAGGCTGCCAGGCGAAGACACCTTTTTTACGCACTATGTAGCCCAGGCCCGGAAATAAAAAATGGCAGGCAAAAACAAGCGTCCCGGATTCCGCCACTTCGGATAGTATTTTGGCCCTCGTCTTTAGTGCCTGCTTCGGCGTAACGTCGAATGCCGTTAAATATTCGGGATGAGTAAATTCCAGTTGCGAATGGATCACATCTCCGATACAGAGTAGTCGTTTTCCCCCCGATGATATTTCTACCATGGCGTTTCCCGGCGTATGCCCGTGTGCCGCGATAAATTTAATGCCAGGCAGTATTTCCGCGCCATTTTTTATCAGCTCGAATTGGTTCCGGATGGGCACGAGGTTCTTCCTGGCGGCGCTAAAAAACATATTCTGAAGCTCGTTGCTCCCCGGCGGGGTCAACCAGTATTCCCATTCGCTTTCGGACGTCATATAACGGGCGTTGGGGAAAACGGGCCTTCCCCGTGAATCAAAGCTGCCGCAGGCATGGTCGATATGGCCGTGGGTGAAAATAATCCTATCGATATCCGTAGTCCTTATTCCCGCAGACTGTAAATTCTTAACTAACCGCCCGGCCGTAGGTTGAAATCCATCTCCGCATCCGGTATCTATGAGTATTTTTTGGTCCCCTGAGTTGATAAGCAGACAGTTTAACCCGAACACTTCTTCGTTCCCGGTGCCCTGGCTGACCAGCGTTCCATCGCTGACAACCAGGCATTCGAACTCTCCAACTTTATAGCGAAATCCGGCTTCAGTCACTTTTTCCCCCAAATAAAAAAAGGTTAGCCGTAGTTAAAACAACTTTGTTCTGGAAATAGCGGCGAAATTTGTGGAGCCAGCGGGGGGAATCGAACCCTCGACAAGCGGTTTACGAAACCGCTGCTCTACCCCTGAGCTACGCTGGCCGGCCAACGTTATTGTCTACCCCACTCCCCGCCCCTTCTCGTCATAGCATATCACGGTGCCCCGCATATTGACAAGGCAATGCAAGATACGCTTAAAGGCCACCATATCAAGTGTCATTTGGCACGGTATTGACACTTGATATATACAATAGTATTATTTATACGAAGACTGTGGCGTGAAAGTAGTCATCTTATGCGCAAAACACAAACGATACTGATTATTGAAGATGAAACCGATATCCAGCACTTTATCTACCGCGTGCTGCAACTGGAAGGCTATCAGGTACTTAGCGCCGGCGATGGCGCTACCGGACTGGAATTGCTCCGGGAGAATCCCATATCTATGGTACTCCTGGATTTGCGTTTGCCCGGCATGGACGGCTGGACAGTGCTGCGTGAGATAAAAAGCAATCCGGATTTATCATCGATACCGGTTATCGTACTGACCGCTATTGCCGAGTCCATCCAGCGCAAGAAGACCTTGCGTATGGGCGCCGCGAGATATCTGGTTAAACCCTTAAGCTCTACCAGCCTGACCCGGACTATCGCTAACGTCCTACGCCATAAAGGAAAAGACCTTCAAATCGCCGGTCAAAGCGCGAGCGCTTCCGAGTAAACTTTTAGAAGTATCCGGGACGCCGCCCCATCATTCACCCCGCGTAATATATCTTTTGACTCTTCTCTCGAAGACGCTTCTGTTTATAAGCACACGCCGCCCGCACTTAAGGCACTTTATCCCGATATCGGCCCCCAGCCTCACCACTTCCCACTCATCGCTACCGCAGGGGTGGACTTTGCTGAGTTTGACCACGTCACCGAGCTTAATCTCCGCCACCATTCTCCCCGCCCCTTATCTAATGGGATTTGCCAGGTAATCGTTGATTTTGTCTCTTATTTCTTTGGCGGCGCGCCCGGCGGCGTGGGAAAAATCCTTGCCTTTAGAGGCATAAAGTATCTGCCTTGACGAATTTATTATTGTTCTCTGCCTGCCGGCATCCGCGCCGTAACTCACCACCTGGGCCAGATCCCCTCCCTGCGCCCCCACCCCGGGTATCAGCAGCGGCATTTCTGGATACTTCTGTCGTATCAGTTTTAGCTCCACCGGATATGTTGCCCCCACCACCAGCCCAAGGTTGCCGTATTTATTCCACTCGTTCGCCTTTTCGGCCACTATCTCGAAGAGCTTTTTAGGACCGGTCTCCGTCTCCACCGATAGCGACTGGAAATCCATGGCGCCCTTATTGGAAGTGCGGCATAGTATAAATATGCCGCGGTCGCGGTACTGGATGAACGGCTCCAGCGCATCGTGGCCCAGATAAGGATTGACCGTGGCGGCGTCGAATCCGTAATAATCGAAAAGGCTCCGGGCATAAGCCTTGGCGGTATTCCCTATATCGCCGCGCTTGGCATCGATTATTACCGGGATATCACCGGGTATATAGTCCCTCGTACGCTTCAGGGTATCCGACCCGGCGCTGCCTAGCGCCTCGTAGAATGCTATGTTCGGCTTGTAGGCGCAGACCAGGTCCGCCGTGGCGTCGATAATTGCTTTATTGAACTCAAAAATACCGATGCCAGCCGGCATCAGTTCGGGGTCGGGGTCCAGCCCTACGCAGAGCAGGCTACAGTTTCTCTGGCTGGCCTTCGCCAGCTTTTCCAGGAAATTCATTCCCTTTCCCGATATCAGGCAGAAGCATTATCGTATTGCGTGGTGATGGCTTCCGGGGGGAGCATTTCTTCTAGGATTTTCTCCATCGCCATGGTATGGCTGCATAGTCCCCAGTTGGCGAAGAAACTGCACGTACAGTGCCATTTACCGTCTTTATAGCCGGTAGTATAATCGCTGTTTTCGCCGCGGAATTTCACGGCCAGTTCGTAGAAGGTAACCCTGTCCTTTTCCTGGGCATAACGCTTGGCTTTCTCGATTTTCCCGATTAGACTCGACTGCATCATCAACGTTACCTCCTTTAACTTAAAGAGCACCTGCTCAACCTAGCCAGGTGCTCCCGTTTTTTCTCCCTGGATAATCGTGTTTTACTTTTACCAACCCATTCATAGCAATTAAATTTTACTCCCTTTTTTCCGGTATGTCCAGTAAAATTCTCAAGAAAAAACGGCCATGACTTTTTGACACCGCCCTGTACTGAACTTATAATTTAAATAATGAGTATGAAAAAAATGCGCATCGGGGTGCTTACCGGCGGCGGCGATTGCGCCGGATTGAATCCCGCCCTGAAATGGGTGGTCAAGACCGCCATGGACGAACGCCTCGAGTGGGAGAGGGGCGTCCGTTACGAAGTACTGGGAATCCGGGACGGCTGGAAAGGCTTAACGGACGTAGACCCCACGACCTGGGATACCGCTGGCCATATAACCCCCCTTAACCCGGATATCGTAAGGACCTGGGACCGCTACGGAGGGACGATGCTGGGTACTTCGCGGTTCAGCCCTTATGACCCCAAGAACGATTGTTCGAAGCTGGTCATCCAGAATATCGAAAGACTCGGGCTGGAGGCCGTTATCGTCATCGGCGGCGACGGCACTCTGGCTATCGGCACACGGCTGGCCAGAGAAGGTGTTAATATCGTCGGCATCCCCAAGACTATCGATAAAGACCTCCCCGAGACTGATTATACCCTGGGGTACGAGACCGCCCTGAACGTTATCGTTGAGGAAGTCGACCGACTTCGCACCACGGCCGGTTCCCATAAGAGAATCTTTGTCGTGGAGACGATGGGCCGGACGGCCGGCTGGCTGGCCCTAGAAGGCGGCGAGGCCTGCGGCGCTTATATTATCCTCATTCCGGAGTATGATTTTTCTATCGATAGAGTGAACGAGCTGGTCATGGAAGGCCGGAGGTCCGGCACCAGGTACGAGATTATCATCGCCGCCGAGGGCGCTAAACCGAAGGGGGGCACCGAGGTTGTTAAGAAAAAGGGGACGGATAGCTTCGGCCGTAAAGCCCTCGGGGGCGTCGGCGCGGTTATCGCCCGGCAAATTGAAAAAGGCACG
>CAZEUJ010000006.1:0-16567 GCA_964514525.1 uncultured Dehalococcoidaceae bacterium | reverse complement strand
ATATAAAGAAAAAGGATCCCTCGCATTTATCAAGGCTGTTTCCCGCTACTTTAGCTCCCTGTTATTCAGACTCAGGCGCTGGTTCCGACTATTCTATTATCGGCTGCGGGGCAGGTTCGATTTTTCTATCGGTAAGACGCGGATTGCCCTGCGCGTTACGGACAAAAATGACGCCCTGGAGTTATTTTACGTTAAGACGACCGAACGCCAGGTAACCAAAGAAATACTGAAAGAATTGAGACCGGATGATGTCTTCTGGGATGTAGGCGCGAATCTCGGCTTTTATTCGCTGCTGGCCGCCGGTGTTCCCGGGGTGAACGTTATCGCTTTTGAGCCGAATCCGGATATCGCCGGACGATTTAAAAATAATGCCGCCTTTAACGGCAAGTCCAATATCAGGGTGCTCGAAATGGCGCTGGCCGATACCGAAGGCACGGTTAAGTTTGATATCGTCAAAAACGGGAGACACGGCCGGGCACATATAGCCATTGATAATAGTATTAATACCGTCGAGGTCGCCGCGAGCACCGGGGATAGTCTCGTCGGGACCGGCGCCGTGCCGCCACCCGATGTCGTTAAGATAGATGTGGAAGGTGCGGAATGCCTTGTTTTAAAAGGCATGCAGGGCATCCTCTCCGGTTGCCGGGCCATATTTTGTGAAGTGCACCCCCAGATTCAGCAGTACGGCAATTCTGTCGCCGCGCTGGAAAGCCTCTTGAAGAGACACGGATTTGTTTTGGAGAAGTTACACCAAAGAGGTGATGACACTTATCACCTGAAAGCCTTAAAATATAAGGAGTAATATGCCGCGAGTCAAGAAAACAGGTAGAGAAAAAGATAATATCGATTTCCTGGTGGAGCTGGCTGTCTTCGGTGACAATGACCACACCAGGGATGAGCACCGGCGTATCATCCGGGAAATGGCTGCCGGTTATGGTATTTTCCCCGCCAGCATCCAGGGCCTCTACGAAGCCGCCGGCCGGGACGCTTATCACGGCATCACCGTCCCGGCGATCAATATCCGCGGCATTACCTACCCGGTCGCCCGGTCGGTCTTCCGCTCGGCTCTGAAAGACGGTGTGGGCGCTTTTATTTTTGAAATCGCCCGTTCGGAGATTGAATATACCAAGCAGAGTCCCGAGGAGTACGCCGCCTGCGTTCTGGCGGCCGCCATCAGGGAAGGCTTTAAAGGGCCGGTCTTTATCCAGGGCGACCATTTCCAGGTGCGGCGCGCGGCGTACCGCCAGAATCCGGAAAACGAATTGAATGACCTCAAGGTGCTGATACGGGACTCTATCCAGGCCGGTTTCTATAATATTGATATCGATGCCTCAACTCTCGTCGATATGTCCCGACCGGGCCTTGAAGAACAGCAGGCGACCAACTCGCAGGTGACGGCGGAGATGACGCGGTTCATTCGCAGTGTCCAGCCGCCCGGCGTGACGGTCTCTATCGGCGGTGAGATCGGCGAAATCGGCCAGGGCAATAGCACCCCCGGCGACCTCAAAGCGTTCATGGGCGGGTATCTTAAGCTGCTCGGCGATAATGTTAAAGGAATTTCCAAGATCAGCGTCCAGACCGGTACGTCCCACGGCGGCGTAGTCCTTCCGGACGGCTCGATTGCCCGGGTCAGTATCGATTTCAATACCCTGAGAGAGCTCTCTAGGACTGCCCGGGCAGAATATGGTCTGGGTGGGGCGGTGCAGCACGGCGCCTCCACCCTCCCCGATGAAGCCTTCGATATGTTCCCTCAAGTAGATACGCTGGAGGTGCACCTGGCTACCGGCTTCCAGAATATTATCTACGATAGCCCCCACTTCCCCGGAGAGCTTCTAGCCGCTCTAAACCGGCACCTCGATTCTCAGTATGCCCAGGAGAGAAAAACCGGGGAAACGGAAGAACAATTTATCTACAAAACACGCAAGAGGGCTTTCGGCGATTTCAAGAAAGAGCTCTGGAACATACCTGAGCCCGGCCTGAATAAAATAATGGAAGAACTCCAGGACCGTTTCTCTTTAATCTTCCGCAAACTTAATGTCGCCAATACTGTGGAACTTGTTCAAAAGTACGTGACTGGTTCTTCCACTTAGGTTCAAACCGACTGAATTATAAAAACAAAAGGGCTGGATATTTCCGAAGGAAGTATCCAGCCCTATCTATTTCTAATCCTTAATGACTTGCCGACCTTAGCGCTTGCCGATTCTGAACATCTTGGTGCCGCAGGACGGGCACACACCCTGCGTCGCCGGCTTGCCGTTCTTCATGGTGATGGATTTAGCACTGCTCATCTCTTTCTTGGAGCGGCATTTTACGCAATAAGCTTGCATGATTCCTCCTTCCTTGAAGCTATTTGCTATCTAAGATATACTATTGCCACGCTCATGTCAAGTCGCGCGCACGAACAAAATCGATTTTTCCGCTCACAAAATATTGATTTTTACATCTAAAAGACGCTCCGGGATGGTGAGATAGCTCCTCCTCCAGGTATTAATGCCCTCAAGCTTATGCTATACTTTTATATGTAAATAGATATGGTTGACCCGGGATAGCAATATGAAAAAGACGGTATTTGTTGATGGCCAGCACGGCACCACCGGCTTAAAAATACGCGAGCGCTTAAGCGGCAGAAACGATATTGAAGTTATGGAGATTCCGGAGGACAAACGCAAAGACCCTGTCACCCGGAAAAAGTTGATTAACGCAGCAGATATCGTTTTCCTTTGCCTGCCGGATGACGCCGCCCGCGAATCGGTAAGCCTGATAACAAATAATGCGGTCTGTGTTATCGACGGGTCGACTGCTCACCGCGTCGCGGAGGACTGGGTCTATGGCCTCCCGGAACTTAAAAAAGGGCAGCGGTCGTTAATAAAAAAATCCCGCCGGATTAGCGTACCCGGCTGCCATGCCACCGGCTTTATACTTATGCTCTATCCTCTGGTGGCTCAGGGCATTGTTGCGCCGGATTACCCGGTCACCTGCCATGCCGTAGCCGGATACAGCGGCGGCGGTAAAGCCATGATTGCCGATTACGAGAACCCGGGCGCGCCGGACTACATTAAAAATCCCCGCCCTTATTCCCTGGGGCTGAACCATAAGCATGTCCCGGAAATGACCAAATTCGCCGGGCTGACCCGCCCGCCCGTTTTCGCCCCTACGGTGGTCAATGTATATAGCGGCGAGATTATCTCCGTCCCGCTCGTGGCGAGCGTCCTGAAAAAGCAGCTTGCCGCCGCTGATATTAGAAAAACTCTGGCTGACTATTATGCCGGAGAGCGATTTATTAAAGTCATGCCCTATCCGGCTGATGATTACCTGAAAAACGGGTACCTGATGTTTACCGATTGCAACGGCACGAACAACCTGGAAATATTTGTCTTCGGGGGTAAGGATAGGATCCTGCTTTCCGCGCGCTTTGATAATCTGGGCAAGGGAGCTTCCGGCGCGGCCGTCCAGAATATGAATATCGTGCTGGGTATCGAAGAGAGTACCGGATTATTATGACGAAGTATGCCCATCTTGAGTTAAATAGGGATGTCCCCGCCCCCTCGGGCTATTACACTCCCCATAAAGAGGTGAGGCTGAAGTACGATGGACGTGAAGTCCTTTATGTCCTCAGCCAGGCGGTCATCGATTCTTCCTGCTGCGGCGTATCCGATTTCAGTAGCGCCCTGGTGCCGGGCTATATCGTTAAGTGGCGGGCGGAGACGAATAAAGAGGGCGTTCCTGTATCGGAAGTCGAGCCGGTTACTGACGAAAAAGCCCGCGACGCCATCAGGAAATATATCAGAGAGACCGAGCACGTGTCACAGACGGAATTCTGGTAAGCTTTCTCTGATAATTGGCTATTGTATCTTGGTCTCCTTCTCCACCTTCTCCCGATACGCTTGCATCAGTTGTAGTGTAACTTTACCCGGCTTACCTGTCCCGATGGTCACCATGCGGCCGCTTTCCTCCCTTATCGCCGTCACCGGCATGACCTCTATCATGGCGTTGGTCACGAACACCTCATGGAACCGTTTGAGCGCCCCGGACTTGATATCGACCTCTTTAACGTGGATACCCATCGCCGCCGCCATTTCCATCACCGCCTCCCGGGTCACGCCTGGCAGGATACCGCTATCGAGCGGCGGCGTGAACAGGGTCGTCGAGTATACGAAAAAGACATTGCAGCCGCCGCCCTCGGCGATAAACCGGTCATCATTAAGAAGCAGCGCTTCGTCGAGCCCGCTGGCCGCCGCCTCCATCCTAGCCATGACGCTGGCGAGGGTGTTGACCGATTTCATCGTGGCTACTATCGACTGCCGGCAGCGCCTTACCGACGCTATGCCGTTTTTAAATCCCTCGCTGTACTTTTCTGCGGTAAAAGGCGTATAAGGCCGGGCGGTCACCACCACATTGGGTGCGCCGCCGGCGTCCACCCACGGCGCTTTGTCCGAATCCCCGTTGGAAACCGTCAGCCGGATGCGGGCTTCCTGCAGGCCGTTGGCTGCCAGCGTGTCAATACACGCTTTGGAGAGGTCGATTCCCCCCAGCTTTTCCCCCAGCCCGATAATCCCTGCTGCGCCGAGCATCCGCTTGATGTGCCGCTCCAGGAGGAATATTTTGCCATGATAAGCGCGCATTGTCTCGTACAGCCCGTATCCGTACAGGAAAGCCTGGTCGAAGACCGATATCCGGGCTTCCGAACGTGGAACGATAGAGCCGTTCAAATAGATTTTCTCTTCCATATTTACCTCCCCGCAATCACGGTCATTCTTAAAAAATTGGCCAGAATTTCGTGGCCGGCCGGTGTCATTATCGATTCCGGATGAAATTGCACCCCTTCCACGCAGTCCTGCTGATTTCTTATTCCCATTATCACGCCGTCCTCAGTCTTTGCCGAGACTTCCAGCGTCGCCGGTACGGATTCGGGGGCGATAACGAGGGAGTGATACCGACCTCCCACCAGCGGCGATTTCACTCCCTGGAAAATCGTTTTGCCGTCGTGAAAGACCGGCGATTCCTTCCCGTGCATGGGCTTTGCCGACCGTTTTATCAGCCCGCCGTACACATAGCCGATGCACTGGTGCCCCAGGCATACCCCAAGGATGGGAATTTTGCCCCGGAAATGCCGGATGACGTCGTTGGAAATCCCCGCTTCCAGCGGCGTGCACGGCCCTGGCGATATCACGATATGGCTCGGCATTATATCCTCGATTTGTTCGAGCGTTATAGCGTCGTTGCGGTAGGCCGCCGGCTCCTGCCCCAGCTCCCCGAGGAACTGCACCAGGTTATAGGTAAAAGAGTCATAGTTATCTATCACCAGTATCACGTAATTATCTCCATGTTTCCCCCGGTGAAAGGTTGAGGGCCTGTATCAATGCTTTGCCTTTGTCCAGCGTCTCGATGTATTCCGCCTCCGGCTCGGAGTCGTAAACTATGGCGCCCCCCACCTGGAAATATGCCCGGCTGTCTTTAACGATAATCGTCCTTATCACGATATTCAGGTCCATTTCCCCGCTGAAGCTCAGGTAGCCTATCGACCCCGTATAAACGTTGCGACGAGTCGGCTCCAGCTCATCGATTATCTCCATGGCCCGCACCTTGGGCGCCCCGGTAATCGAGCCGCCGGGAAACGTCGCTTTCAGTAGGTCGATGCGGCTTTTCCCCTCCCTCAGTTGCCCCACCACAGTCGATGTCAGGTGAAAAACGGTAGGATATGTCTCGAGTATCGCCAGTTCCGTGACCTTGACCGTACCGTAGCGGCATACCCGCCCGATGTCATTCCGCTCGAGGTCCACGATCATGATATTTTCCGCGCGGTCTTTTTTACTCGCCAGCAAAGCTGCTGCCAGCGCTTTATCTTCTTCCGGGGTTTTCCCCCGCGGCTTGGTGCCTTTGATAGGCCGTGTCTCTACCTTATCGCCCCGCACCTTAAGGAATCTCTCCGGCGAAGCTCCCACGATGCTCACCCGGTCAAAATTGAAATAACTGGCGAACGGCGCCGGATTTATTTTCCGCAGTCGTTTATAAAGCTCGTATGGCGGGATTTTCAAGTCCGCCTCGAACCTTTGTGAAAGGTTCACCTGGAAGATATCTCCCGCCCCGATATACTCCCTGGCTTTGGCCACCGCCCCGAGATATTCCTCGTGGGAGAAGTTGGCTTTCAACATGATTCTCTCCCCGGAAGGAGGCTTTTTAATGCTTTGAGGAGGCGGCGATAGTAAAACCAGATTTCTCAACTCATTTAATCTCGCTTCTGCCCGCTGTTGTCTTTTCCCCACTTCCGCCTCCGGAAACCCTGTGGAAATCAGGTATGTTTTACTTTCGAGGTGGTCGAAAGCGACGATGGCGTCGTAAAAACCCAAGTAGCATTCGGGCAGATTTAAATCGTCAACGGCTTTATCCGGCAATCGCTCGATGAAATGGCACAGGTCGTAGCTGAAATACCCCACCGCCCCACCTAAAAAAGGTATGTTTGAATCCCCGCTGTCTATTTTATATGCCTCCAGCAGTTCTCCCAGCACGTCGAAAGGATTGCCTCTCTTTTTTTCCTCCGCCCCGTCCTCGATAATGGTTATCGCATCTCCTCTGTTTCTCATCACCAGGAAGGGGTCGCTGCCGATGAAGGAATACCGCCCGAGTTTTTGCGTGTCCATCCCACTGTCCAGCCAGAAGCTGTATGGCCTTGGAGCGAATGTCTCGAAACACCACGGGGCATCCGGCGCCATGTGTATCTCTTCGATGAGGGGATAGCTGAAGTTCATGATATCTTGATTATATACGTACTAGTTGACTTAATAAAGATCTGTATATTTTATGCAAGATTAACCGTCATTCCCGCATAAGCGGCAATCCAGTCACCTTACCCCCTATATCCCCCTCTCCTGGCAGGAGAGGAGGAAGAGAAAGGAAGAGGGGCGAAGCCCTCTTCGCCGGCTACTCCTCTTGCAATATTGGTGCCTCCCTTTGAAAAAGGGAGATAAGAGAGGGATTTTCGTCCACCCCTTCCTCCCTTTACCTTTGAGTTTTGAGTTTTGAGTTATTTCTGCTATGCTGTCACCGATAATAACCATGATAGAGCAAAACGTAACTCCGTTCCGCCGGCTGGATTATGTCAAGATAACCATTTTCGGCTTTGCCCTCACCGCCTTATGGCAGAGCCTGCATACTATCACCCTACCTGTACGCCTGCTCGATTTCGTCCCGGAAGCGCAGAAAAATACCAGTCTCGGTCTTCTCACGCTTTCCGGCCTTTTACTGGCTATGTTCGTCCAGCCCCTCGCCGGCGCCATCAGCGACCGCTCCCGCTTTAAGTGGGGTCGCCGCCGGCCTTTTATACTGGTAGGGGGCCTTATTGCCGTATTCCTCATCCCGGGCTTCGGTTATGCCGGCAGCTATGCCGCCGTTTTCGCCGTTTATTGCCTGTTGCAGCTCTTCATCAATATCGCTCAGGGGCCTTACCAGGCGTTTATACCGGAATTCGTTCCGGAGGATAAGCGTGGGCGGGCTTCCGGGGTCAAGGGCATATTGGAAATTATCGGAGGCATATCTTTAGTATACTTTTCCTCCATCTTCATGGACCGCTACTCCGCCGGCGGCGACCGCCTTTATCTCTGGCTCGTCCTGGGTATACTAATGGTGGTCGTCTTCGGTACTGTAGTCGCTACCTTCTTCCTCGTCAGGGAATCCCGCGCAGTCGTCGACCGTCCCCGGGCGCCGCTGTTGGAGACGGTTTATTGCACCTTTAGAAAAGACATCTGGAGCAACCGGGGCTTCGTCTGGTTCCTGCTCTCCCGCCTGCTCGTCTTTATGGCTTTTACCACCATCCAACAGTTTGCTCTATATTTCCTTAAAGACGTCATCGGCGTGGCCGACCCCGCCGGGGCGACCTTCCGGTTCGCGGTTGTGTCCGTGGCGGGGATGTTGATTGTGGTCTGGCCCGCCGGTTATCTTTCCGATAGGATAGGAAGAAAATTACTCACGGCCGTTGCGGGAGTGCTCGGGGCTGTCGGCATCACCGTCATCGCCTTGTCGCCGGAATATGGCTCCGTACTCTGGGCAGCCGGAATTATCGGCGTCTCCATGGGAATTTTTAATAGCTCTAACTGGGCACTGGCGACCGATTTCGCCCCGAAAGGCGAAGAAGCGCGTTACCTGGGCGTGGCCAACATGGCTACCGCCGGCGGCGCCGCTCTGGCGAGGGTTGTCGGCCCGGGCATCGATTTCTTCAACAGCCGCAACCCGTTAAGCGGTTATACCTTCATGCTGATGGTCTGCCTGGTTTATTTCCTGGTCGGCGCGGTCCTGGTCCTAAAGATTAAACGGAGTGATTAGCTCAACCACGGTATTGCATTAAACAACGCTGAACCAATGTAAGCCACCGCTATATATAATATCGTCCTGCCCAGCCAGCAGGCGATGAGGAATTTCCACACGGGCATGCGCGTTGCCCCGGCGATGATGCCGACGATGTCAAAGAGGAAGGGGAAAACAGAGAGCACGAACACAGCAAACATCCCCCACCGTTGCACCCATCCCTCTACCCGGACATAAATCCGGTTCTTCGCCAGCAAGTCGCGTCCGGCACGGCCGGCTATATAACCCGTCATTTCTCCTATTGCCGCTCCGGCACCCCCTGCCAGGCCCACTAAAAATGGCGAAGGTAAAGCTCCTCCTAAAGAGGAAATTACCGCCATCGCGCTGACCGGTATAATAACCGTAGCATTCAGGATGAGACTGATAACAAAAACCCCAAGATAACCGTAAGTCTTAAGATTTTCAAAAAAATCGGGGTATCGCAGGTAAAGCCATCCAACGATGACAAAAACAGCTAAAGCTCCCAATAGACCCGCGAGCGGGACAATACTCTTCTTTAGCCAGCGCAGAAACTTTTCCTTGCCCGTCTCGGTATTTTCAGAAATACCCATACGTTGAAGTATTATACCACGTAGCTACTCCCCTACGATATATCATCGCATTGTATCTGGATGGGTTTTGTCGCCCCCTTGTTTTTCTATCTCCATTAAAGCTATAATGAACGGTAACCGGAAAGGAGACTCATATGCCGTCATACGCCTTTTTTCAGAATAAGATTGTCCCTCTGGAAGAAGCCAAGATAGGGATAATGACCCACTGCATCCACTATGGCACCGCTATCTTCGAAGGCATCCGTGGTAACTGGAACGCCGAAAAGAAGCAGACTTACATCTTCCGCCTCAAAGAGCACTACGAGCGTCTGGAAAGAGGCTGCCGCGTCCTGAATATAAACCTTCCCTACTCTCTCGATGAGATCTGCCAGAAAACCATGGAGCTGGTGAGAAAATGCGCCTTCCAGGAGGATGTCTATATCCGTCCGGTAGCCTATACGAGTTCCCAGGCACTGGGCGTTCGCCTTCACGGCCTTGAGCACGACTTTTTTATGTTCGTCATACCGTGGGGTCCTTACCTGGATGTGGACAAAGCTCGCTGCTGTGTTTCGTCCTGGCACCGCCCGGAAGATAACGTGATTCCTCCCCAGATAAAGGCTGCCGGTATCTATATTAACAATGCCCTGGCCAAGACCGAAGCTGTCAGCAACGGCTTTGACGAGGCAATCATGCTCGCCCCGGACGGCCATGTCTCTGAAGGAAGTGGAGAGAATATCTTCCTGGTGATAGACGGCAAACTGGTCACGCCGGCCAGTCAGAATAATATCCTCATCGGCATTACCCGCAATACCGTCATTGAACTGGCGGAAAAAGAACTGGGGATAACAACGACTCACCGGGCTATCGACCGCAGTGAATTATATTACGCCGATGAGTGTTTCCTCACCGGTACGGCCGCCCACGTAACACCAGTAGCCGAAGTAGACCATCGCAAGATAGGTAATGGTGAGATAGGTCCCATAACCGCCAAACTACAGGAAATATACGCGAGAGTAATCCGCGGCAATCATCCTAAATACATGCACTGGTGCACCGCGGTCTATAAGAAGTGATGCTCTGCCAGGAAGTCTATCTCAACCCACTTGTCTGATGACAGCTACGACTCTACCCTGGACTTCGATGTTATCGGGGGCTGCATAAATCGGCTGCATCTGTTCATTGGCTGGCTGGAGTCGGATGCGGCTGGATTCCACATAAACCTTTTTTAAAGTAGCTTCTTTCTCTTCTTTAAGCCAGACAGCGGCCATTTCACCGTTTTCTACGGTATTCACATGCTGCATCAGGACGATATCGCCATCACTAATCAGGGCATCTATCATAGACGTACCCTTTACCCGTAAGGCGTAGATTCCTTCCTTTTCACGAGTAAGTTCGCGCGGTACCGCCATGGTCTCCGCTGCCGCCGTTACGTTCCAGGTATCGGGAGTCGGTATTGGAATCGGTTGGCCAGCGGCTATCATACCGATAACCGGGACTGCCACCAGCATCTCGGCAGTTGATTCCTTATTGAGCAGCTTGATACCGCGTGATACGTCGGCGTGGCGTTGAAGATAGCCCCGACTCTCCAAGATATTCAGATTATAGTCCACCACGGATGTCGAACTGATTTTACATCCGGCCTGTATATCCCTTATAGACGGCGGATAGCCCTTTTCTGAAAGAAAACGGTCTATATAGTTGACAATGCGCCTTTGTTTATCGGATAGCTTTTTCATGCCGACTCCCTAATCGGTACAAGCCCTAAAGAACACCTGTTCTAGAATAAGTATATACTACGATTATTAACCTGTCAATACTGTGAGCATAAGAGTGGAGGGTACGATATCGTGGATAAGCTAAAGTTTTTCGACTACCGCATATTCCGGCTATCTGCCTTCAGTGCCTTCACAGACGTCTTTCTGTTGCCCGGACCCGAGGTTTTCCAGAGCCAGTTTATCCATTTCCAGCTGGACCGGTATCGGGTAATCACCGGTGAAACAAGCCAAACAGAAAATATCCCTCGGCAGGTCCACCGCTTTAATGAGTCCATCGATACTCAGATAACCCAGAGTATCAGCGCCGATAAACTTGCAAATTTCCGGTATACTCTTCTGGGCGGCGATAAGCTCGCGCCGCGTGGCCATATCCACGCCAAAATAGCAGGGATACCGGATGGGCGGGGCACAGATACGCATATGAATTTCTCTGGCTCCTGCTTTCCTTAAAATCTTCACCACACTCGGGGTTGTCGTGCCGCGCACAATACTGTCATCAACGACCACCACTCGTTCGCCATCCAGCACCTGAGGTAACGGATTAAACTTCAGTTTGACGCCCAGGTCTCTGATACGCTGATCAGGTTCGATAAAAGTACGCGCCACATAACGATTTTTTATCAGTCCTTCCACTACGGGTATTCCGGACTCCCGTGCATACCCCGTTCCGGCAGCTGTAGCCGAATCGGGGACGCCCATAACCAGATCGGCGTCAACCGGATATTCGCGCGCCAGTCCTGCACCCATAGATTGCCGGGCTGGGTAAAGTAGCTTGCCATTAATCAGACTATCAGGACGGGCGAAGTAGATATACTCGAAAATGCAGATGGCTTTTTTGGTAGACTCACCCGGGAAGCTTTCCAGGCCGTTCTCGCTGATAACGACTATCTCGGCAGGTTGAATCTCCCGGACGAAATTTGCACCGATATGGTCCAGAGCGCAGGTCTCGGAGGCTATCACCCAGCTATGGTCAATCTCACCCAGGCATAACGGCCGTACACCTAACGGGTCACGCACGGCGTATAATTCCTTAGATGTCATGATAACCAGTGAATAAGCACCCTGAAGACGGCGCATGGCATATCGTATCCTTTCCGCCCAGGTTTTACCCGGGGAAGAAAGGATGAAGTTGGCAACTACTTCAGAATCCGTGGAACCAGTAAATTTATAACCCTGCGCGACAAGTTCTTGATAAAGGTGTGTGGCATTAATGATGTTGCCGTTATGGGCGACAGCGATAGTCTCCGTATCGTTGCCTACCAGGATCGGCTGAGCGTTGGCTGCCCGGCTGGAGCCGGCCGTAGAATAACGGTTATGGCCGATGGCGATATGACCGGTCAACTGGCTGAGCGACCCCTCGGTAAAAACACTGGATACCCTGCCCATGCCGGTAAAGACTCTGATTTTTTTACCATCGGCCGTGGCGATGCCGGAACTTTCCTGACCGCGATGCTGGAGGGCAAATAAGGCAAAAAAGGTAAGGCGGGCTACATCCTCATTTGGGGAATAAACACCAAAAACGCCGCAAGATTCGCGCAAGCTAACCTGCCTTCAAATCCGTCCTGGCAAACTCTCCATTTTCATTATAGCTTATCGCCGGCTGGCGGGTCAATTCATTGATCGTTGATTCAACGAGCCTTTAACCAGTTAAAAATAGTATCAATTACCTTCTTTTCTCTTCGCAAACGATGACCGGCACCGTCAATAACAACAAGCTGTTTGGGCAGTCCGGCTTTCTCATAAAGTAGTTGGGCATTTTCCACGGGTACAATATTGTCATCACTGCCATGTATGAGTAATAGCGGTCTGGGTGCGATTCCGGCAATATGGTTGATAGGGTGAAGCCGCTGGCAATTGGCTATCCATTCTTCCACCGATGGTGGAAAACCGTCATCCCTGATGGCCCCTATTTTCCGAAATTGATCGATGAGTAACTGCCAATTATTTTCTTGATTAAAAGGAGTTATTTCCGCGGGACAGGCGCAGGCAATCACTCTAGAGACCCGGTTATCCTTCGAGGCCACATAAATTGCTACCGCCGCTCCAGCGCTGAAGCCCGCAAGCGACATATTAGTCTTATCGAAATTATCCAGACCACAAAGGTAATCAAGGACAGCTTGCAGGTCACGCGTCCACCCAGCCAGATCGATATTGCCGCCGCTATCGCCCGTCCCCCGGAAATTAAACCAGTAAACCGCCAGACCTTTCCGGCAAAGAAGCTCCGCCAGTTCCGGATAGCCGCTATCACCGGGTTGAGAGAGGTCAGTGGAAGGGGCACCGTGACAAAGACAGACCAGCGGGTATTTTTTCTCTAAATCTGGCAGGAACAGCTGCCCAACAATGGAGATATCATCAACCTGTAAAATCGATAGGTCTTTTATCATCTAACACTAAACCTCGCTATAATTACTAATAAAATAGAGTGAACACCTTATCAAATATATCTACCCACAGACCTGGCAATAGTGCGGAGTTCTTCCATGAGACGCGAGAAATCCGAGAGCGATAGCGACTGTAGCCCATCCACAAGGGCTTCCTTGGGGTTGGGATGGACCTCAATAAGCAGACCATCGGCACCGGCGGCTATCGCGGCTTTGGCGATAGCCGGCACCAGCGAATAATGCCCGGCGGCATGGCTGGGATCGACGATTACCGGCAGGTGGCTATTCCTCTTGATGACCGGAACGGCAGAAATATCCAGGGAGAAGCGGATGCTATCTTCGAATGTCCTTATGCCCCGCTCACAGAGGACTACCTGATTTTTCCCCTCCGCCAGAAGATAATCCGCGGCGGTAAGCCACTCGGTAATAGTGCAGGAAAAGCCGCGTTTCAGTACCACTGGCTTATTGCTTTTACCGGCATCGGTAAGGAGGGCGAAATTCTGCATATTACGCGAGCCAATTTGTAGCATATCGGCGTAGGTAGATACCAGTTTGACATCCTGTGGATTTACTACTTCAGTGACTACCGGTATATTAAACTGCTCTTTAACAACAGCCAGAAGCTCTAATCCCTTTCTTTGTAAACCCTGAAAACTGAAAGGCGATGTACGTGGTTTGAAAGCACCACCGCGCAGGATAGTAGCTCCAGCTCTTTTCACGCCTTCGGCTGCTTGCATGAGTTGCCTTTCGCTTTCTACCGCGCAGGGCCCGGCAATAATAACGACACGTTCGCCGCCAATATTCACCCCGCCGCAATCCACCTGTGTGTCCCTTTGCTGAAACTCCCGGGAAGCGAGTTTGTAGGGCTTCATAATACGAGTAACGCTTTCCACGCCGGGTAATACAGCAAATAGATCGGTCGGTATCTGGCCGGTATTACTCCCCAGGATAGCCACCACCGTTTTGTCCGTGCCGATATTTAACTGGACGCCAAGTTCAAGCGACTTCGCTTTTTGTACGACGTCATTTACTTCCTCTTGGGTGGCGCCCGTTCTCATTTCAACAATCATAGTCTTTGTGCCAACTCCTCAGCATTTTGATAATACCCGAGCCATAAGGGGGCGTCAAGAAAAGGAGGTAGATAACTCTCGCCTTTCTTCTTTATCCCTAGCCGGGTGCCCCCGCTTTACCGAAAGAAACAGGAGTTTGATAGCGGCCACTTCCACCCAGATTATCATGTTTGCGACAACAAGCCTCTCAAGCAGGCCGAACCAGCTTGTATTGTCGGGGAGGACACCCAACGTAATTACCAGGGCTATGGCCAGAAGACCGGCGATAAGGGAATACCTAAAAATGCCATTCCAATTGGGGTCTTTCATAAAGCTGGGCGAAATAATCAGAATAGCGGCGGGGAAAATCCAGAAAGCCGTAGTGGCCATGAGGCCATGGATTGTCCCTTCAATAGTACGGGCGGCGCCGACGGGGTCGGTGCGGAAAGCGCCGATGAGCAGTAGCGCGAACCCGAATAAGACCAGCAGGCCGATGCTGAACCGGAAGCCCCGCGCTCCCTTGACATTGAAGAGCAGCCCGGCGGTAAATATTTCCACAAGGAGTCCGATGGTCAGGAAACCAATCGTCTGCAGCCAGCCCAGAGAGGTAAGCGCCAGACTGCTGATGGAGTCCCTGACGAGATTATAATTCGGGCTGGTCAAAGCCGCGGTAAAATCAGTAACAGCCAGCACCAGCGGTCCCGCCATACCGGCCAGAGCCAACAGGCTGTGGACGTTCATTTGCTTGAAGAAAGCTATCGCCAGTGATAAGCTACGTATTACCGATTTTCCGGTAGAGGTAAGTATAACCATATTAATATTATAAGGGGAAGTGTTACTACAGACAAGACTTAAAAAATTTACAGGGAAATGAATCGAGCGTAAACGGGAGAAATTAGCTTCGATTCGTTTTTAGAGTTATATTAGGCTGGCGAAAGAGGGAAAGTCCAGACGCCCGTTATGAAACACACGTAGGTACCCCCTACCTTGGTAATATTCAAATAAGACAAGTAATAAGTAGGTAAGGGGGTACCTGTAAAATATTATTAGCTATACATGTCAGATATCCACCAGAGAGCTGAACCGGCCCAAATAAGGATGGCAATCCAGGCAAGAGCGATTATTATACCTAAAACCAGGCCGGCCACCGCCATGCCCCTACCCTTAAGATTGTGGTCTTTGCCGGTTTGTGCTAATCCTATCGCCCCGAAAATAATGGCTAGGATAGACAAAGGATTGATTAATAAACCTACGATACCGAGAACTAGAGAAGTAATCGCCATACCGCTCGTACGCGTTACCTGTGCTGCGGTCGGGGCGGCGGTTGTCGCGGGTTGTTGAGGCGGGGCTGCCGTTGCCGGCGTTAACGCTGCGCCGCATTTCTGACAAAACTTTCCGTCATCCGGGTTTTGCGCACCACACTTGGCACAATACATCTACAGTTTTACCTCCCTATTTATCATTTAACTGCCGAATAATTAGTAAGAGTTTAATCCGTTTGTGAATTTATGTCAATGCCCTCATAATTCCCTCCAATACCGCTCTCCACCCCTTCCCCAGCTTTCTATAGTGAACACGTACCTGTGTGCGGCCGATGGAAATTTCGTCGCGGGGGACAGAGGAGAGTTTAGAGGCATCGAAAGGGAGGCCCTGGAAGCGCCGCAAAATAATATAGCCTTCCTCGGTGGTGACAGACTCGATGCCGGCTTTAGCGGCGAACCCTTTAATTTTCACGGCGTAGAGCAGGTTTTCCACCTCCGGGGGCGGGACTCCAAAGCGGTCGGCGTACCCTTTCCGAATATCGTCCAACCTATCAGCAGCGTCCACATTACCCAGGGTGCGGTAAAGCTCGAGTCGGGTATCCACATCCGGGACATAGCTTTCCGGGATAAAGGCATCGAGGGGTAAATCGACGGCGGGTGGTGGGAGACGGGGCGGCGGTTTTTCCTTACCGGCCAGGACAGCTTTCTGCTCCTCGACCGCCTCGGCTAAAAGGCGGGTATACAAACTAAAGCCAATGGCGGTGATGTGGCCGCTCTGGCGATGTCCCAATAAAGTGCCGGCACCTCTGATTTCCAGATCCTTCATGGCGATGCCGAATCCGGCCCCCAATTCCGTGGCCTCATAGATAGTACGCAGGCGCTGGTGGGCGACAGGCGACAAACGCTGGCCCTTATCGTAAAGAAAATAGGCATAAGCAAGGTTGACGCCCCGCCCTACCCTGCCCCGAAGCTGGTAAAGCTGCGTCAGGCCGAACTTGTCCGCCTTGTTAACAATCAGGGTATTAGCATTGGGCATATCGAGGCCGGACTCGATAATCGTGGTACAAACAAGAATGTCAATTTTACCGGCGGAGAAATCGGTCATCACTTTCTCAAGTTGATCCTCCGGCATCTGTCCGTGACCGATAGCTATTTCGGCCTCCGGCACCAGCTCGCGCAGGCTGGCGGCCACCATGGCGATGCTCTGCACGC
>CAZEUJ010000005.1:0-27778 GCA_964514525.1 uncultured Dehalococcoidaceae bacterium | reverse complement strand
AAGGCGGAGAGGGAAGCCGAAGAAGCCAGAAAAGCCAAAGAAGCCAGAGAAAAGGCGGAGAGGGAAGCCGAAGAAGCCAGAAAGTCTAAAGAAGCCAGAGAGAAGGCGGAGAGGGAAGCCGAAGAAGCCATAAAAGCCAAAGAAGCCAGAGAAAAGGCAGAGAGGGAAGCCGAAGAAGCGAGAAAGTCTAAAGAAGCCAGAGAAAAGGCAGAGAGGGAAGCCGAAGAAGCGAGAAAGTCTAAAGAAGCCAGAGAAAAGGCAGAGAGGGAAGCTGCGGCTATCAAGACTATCCCACCAGCATTATATTGCACGAAATGTGGCATTAAGCTGAGACCGGGGGCCGGTTTTTGCAATAAATGCGGCGCCCGTATCAGCAGGGGCGAGAAGGATAAATAAAAGACTTCGGTAACTGCGCTATACCTATAAGGGCGTGGATGGATTGAGGTAAGGAAGGGCGAGAGGAAAAATGACAGGAGGATGTGATGAAGACAAAATTAAAGCAATTCCTTCTACCCGTCATTTACGGTATTTTAGCTGCCATCGTATTATTGTTACCAGGGCAATTATCTAACCCGGCGAATGCTCAAACTACCGGGGCGGAATGCTGGGCTGTCATTGTAGGCGTTTCGGATTATCAAAATTTGGCTGATTTAGACTATGCTGACGATGATGCCCGGGATCTTGCCGATCAACTGAGCCCCGTCTGGGGTAGCGACCATATTAATTTACTTATAAATTCCGCGGCGACTAAACAGGGCATTGAGAACGCAGTGACCGGCTGGCTGGCTTCAAGAGAAGACGCGAATGACGTGGTGCTCTTCTATTGGTCAGGATACTTTAGTAGTATTTCGGGTTATCTATTCACTCATGACTCACTTACCAGTTCATGGGCTAATGATATACAAGCTGATGAGTTGGATGGTTGGCTGAATGGACTGGACTCAAAGAAAATTGTGGTTATGGGTGTCGGCGGCGGGGTGAATTATGACGTATTAGCCGGGAATGGCAGGATAATCATGGTACAAAGCACTGCAGATGAAGATTCTTGGTCCGTTACCGATCTTGGGCATGGGGCTTTTACCTATTATATCCTGGAGGCTCTTAAAGATTTTGAAGCCGCCGATAGTAATAACAACCTTGAACTATCAGTGGAGGAGCTTTTTAATTATGCCAAGACTCGGACTACCGATTATACCTCGTCTCACACAGGTTTGAGCACACAGCACCCGCAGATGTCTGACGGCTATCAAGGAGAATTGGCCCTGCTTATTAAAGTAACGGCTGATATAGAAATCAACATAAAAACAGCATCCAGTATTTTAACCATCGATGAAAAGACATACTTATCATCAGTCTTACCTCAAAGCTTCATCTGGGCTCCGGGTTCATCCCATAGTATACAAGCTGCATCCGAGGTGTCTGGAGAAACCGGGACGCGTTATGTATTTACTTCGTGGGACGATGGAAATACATCATCCTCCCGGACGATTACGAATGGCGGCCTTTACAGGGCGGATTATAAAACACAGTACTACCTGACCGTTAATTCGCTTTATGGCAACCCCGGAGGAGCCGGCTGGTATGATTCAAGTTCAACGGCGGCAATATCAGTCATTTCACCTGTGGAACAGGCAGGGACCAAGCGCATTTTCACCGAATGGAGCGGTGACTACTCCGGAAATGCAGCGTCGGCCGCGGTGATTATGAACCAACCGAAGACGGTTACGGCAGGCTGGAAAACACAGTACTACCTGACGGTTACCTCGGTCTATGGTATCCCTGAAGGAGCTGGCTGGTATGATTCAGGTTCAACGGCTGGAATCTCAATTGCCGCACTTGTGGAAGAAACAGGAACCAGGCATTACTTCGCTGAATGGAGCGGAGACTACTCCGGAGATGCAGCGTCGGCCTCGGTTATCATGAATCAACCAAAAACTGTTACTGCGGCATGGAGAACTGATTATCTGCTAACCCTGGTATCGGAATATGGTGATGCTCAAGGGGGAGGGTGGTATAATTCGGGCGCGGCGGCTGCAATCTCGGTGACATCTCCCGTGGGAATGATAGTCCGAAAGGTTTTTAACGGATGGAGTGGGGACTACTCCGGAGATACAGCGGGGGCCTTGGTGATTATGAATCAACCGAAGACTGTTACGGCAAATTGGAAGACTGATTTCCTGCAACTCTATATACTGATAATAATAATTGTGCTCATTCTCGGAGGGCTCGGTTTCTGGTTTATAAAAATAAGGAAACGTAAAGCACCTGTTGTGTTATCAGAAGCTGCCCCGTTACTTCCCTCACCTAAACGATGTGCCAATTGCGGTGCTGAGATCGAACCAGGCGACGCTTTTTGTATTAAATGCGGGAAACCTGTCAAGGATAACTGACCCGCGTTAATAAAGAAGAAGGCACCAGGGCAATAGCAGCTTTTTCCAATGACGTTAAGCTGTACTGCAGCCTTTCAACAATGCTCCAGATGTTGTACCGCGTTCAGCAGTTCAAATCTGCCCGCCCCGACCATCACCAGGATGACAGTCTCAGGTCGGCTTGTTATTCTCCGCTGATGCCGTAAGTCCTGAAAAGGAAATCGTTATATGGTCCGGCCTGGCCGGAAATGAACACGCACCCTGCCGGATAGGTATCACCGTCAAATTTCCAATGGAAGATATTCTTCCCCGTATCCTCAAGCTGGATAGTGAGATAGGTACCTGACCCTACGCTTACGCCGCCTTCAGGCATTTCAAACCTCAGCCAGCCGTCAAAACCCTCCTCAACAAATTGAGATACCGAAGCGACTATTTGCTGGCCCTCATACAGGATTTTCATCGTGATAGTGTCCCCGCCATCCCCGGCATTAGCGGTTTCGATATTAACTTCCACCGCCACGAGAACAGGCAGGTTTGTCACAATCGATTGCCCTGCTCTGGTTTCAGGTTCGATATTTGTCGATGAGAACGCGGTGAGTTTCAGCGGGTCGTTGATCTGGTCTATAACCGGAATCTGACGGAAGGTAGCGGTGATGCTGACGTCCCGATTCATCGTTAATTCCAGAACCGGGGAGACATCATAATTGGCGCCCCAGCTTACCAGCTCATACCCCAGTTCAGGTAAAGCCCGCACTGTTACTTGCGCGCCTTCGTCAAACAGATAGGTGCCCGGGCCGGGCTGGGTAGTCCCTTTCCCCTCAACCGCTATCGTCAGTGAAAACTGCCTTACTTCAGACTTAAAGTAAGCGATAATCGTTTTATTGTTATCCATTACCATGCTGATAGATGGGTTAGTACCGGAAGCATCACCGCCCCAGCGGTCGAATACCCAACCTTTTAACGGTTCGGCGGTAATATAAGCTATAGAGTCTTCCTGGTATGTATAACCGTCCTTCGGCAACACAATGCCGGCACCGTCTACCAGGACGGTTAATATATTTTCGGCTTTAAGAACGATATCAGAAGTAAGCGGTTTAACCTCAGATTCATATTGGCCGTCGCCGTTCCGGTCTATCTCCAGGATAGATATATTATCACGCACGCTTTCACTATTCTGGAGAGGGGCTGCGAAAGGAGTTTCGGTGAACTGTATCCTGGCTGCGGTAGTCGGCGTTACCGGAATATCCTGATATTCCACATATCGTTTAACGTTATTTTTGGCATCGGGCACCTGTGCCTTAATATCCATAGTCCCCGCCCCGGTCCCCTTTATAACAAGTGTGTAATTCTGGGAAACATCGGCATTGGGAATAATAATTGTTTTGCACTCAGATCCTTCCACGGCAATATACTCGGCGCCCGGTATCTGCGTTTCAAATTCTCCTTTCTCATTCAGGCCGGCATAATTCCCGTTACGGTCATAGACATAAATATCCGCCGGACTGAAAATCGAGAAAATAGCCATAATCGGCCAGTCCCGGGCAAACTCGGGAATGAACGACGTAAAATAAACATCCGGATATTCCGCCAGTTTATCAGCCCATGCGTACGGCTGCCGCCATTTCTGGCTCTTTTCCCCTTTACCCCCCCAGGCCGGACCGTTGGGGCCGCATTGTGTCCACTCCAGGTTGCGCCAGGAAAGAATAAAGTCAAGCTGTTCTCCCCAGCATCCCTGAAAATCCAGCCATTCATTTTTTTCGTTACCGGGGTCTTTCTCGGATATCATGGTAATCTGGGGCGTGATCGACCTCCAGCCGGATAGTCCTGTATCGTCAAAATCGGATATCAGCCAGTATTGTCCCGGCGTGAAATAGTTGGCGTGCGAACCGCGTGCCACATAAACCATGGGGTGCGTGTCCGATACCAGTCCTTTTGCCCGCATTTCCGCCCAGGCTAGCTTCTGCCCTGCCTGATGTTGAGAATAAGCCGCAAATTCCGGTTCAATGTTTCCTTCCAATAACTCTTCCGAGGAAAGACCCGGAAACACAAGCTCAATCAGTTCCCAATCGCCTTCATGGAGATTACTCCATTCATCGAAGTAGTAAAAAAACCAGTACTGCACCACGGTATGCCCTGAATCTCCCGGCTTGGTTACGCGGGTGTAAACGGTGGGGCTGAATCCGCTCGCTTTGGCTAGTCCATAGCCGGCGATATATTTAGGAATCGACTGCTTAAGATCTGCCGGGCTGATGTCGGGTATATCCAGATAGTAGTCGCTTCCCGAATATTGTGCCATACCGAGTATCGTGGCAATCTCCGCGAACGAGGGAATAGCTGCGGCGTGTATAATCGCCTGGCTGATCATCGTTTCCACGGGGGCCGGCTCGAAATTTTCTACGGAAGTTGCGTCATTTTTCAATAGAATAACAGGGGAAAACCGTTCGGCCAGTAACTTCGCCGATTCGGAGTTATCCTCAGGCACCGCGCCCTTCGGGCTGCTGCAGTAACAGGCTGGCAACAGTGTCAAGATTAAAATAAGTATTGTCGCTACTACTGGCGCTGTCTTCATTTGCAGGATAATAGTAGGTCAGATTTGAATATTTTGTCAATAAGGCGCTGATACGCTATAACACCGAATTCCAAACGCTTAAATCTGACCGACTTTTCCGGTGGCCTTGTTCTTCCAGTACCCGCGCAGCTCCAGCGGCCATTTGAACTCCATGGCCCCGGGACGGGGACAATCATTAGCGCAGCAGCCGCAGTACCAGCATTCCTCGGGGTGCAGGACGATGGGCGGTTTGCCTTTCTGGGGGTGGGGTATGAAAACATCTACCTGGCAGACTTCCACACAGTGGTTGCACCCGTTGCATATATCCGGGTTAAAAACTACCGGACTGCTCGGCGTGGTTATATTAGGCATGGCCATTACTTTTTTATGAGACATATTTCCCTCCAGAACGGTCTGTTGAAAAGCACGTTTATTCTATCGTTTCCCCTTATATACGCCGGTGTAATCCTTGTTACGGGCTTCGTACTCTTTTTTCATATCGCCCCAGAAAGCCAGCGGCAGGCTCCCGGTCTTGACCTTGCCGTTTTCCAGTTTTATCGTAAGGAACTTCTGCCACTCCGGCGGGTCGAGAGTTGGATAGTCTATCCTCTGGAAATTCAGCGGGATACTGCTGGCTTTACGCGCCAGCATAGCCTGGACTATTATCTGGGCGTAGGTCAAAAGGCTGGTGTCTTCCAGGCTGCGCATCAGCTTATGCGGGTCCAGCGCTAACAGCTGGGGCACCGATTCCTTTTCGATTTTGTTCAGGGCATCAAGTCCCATGTTAAGCAGGGACTCTGTCTTGAATTCGCTGACATAATACTGCATGGCCCTGGCGATGCCGGCATGCAGCTCTTTCCATTCCATGCCGCCGGTCCGCCTGACCGGGGCATAGATACGGGCTTTCTCGCGGTCGATCTGCTCGCGGGACGCTTTAGACGGGCTCGCCTGTTTTGCATAGGCCGCGGCTTTGCGGCCGGCATACCTGCCGGTAGATGCCGCGTAGCTATGGTCTTCCGGACAGAACATCTGCGTCCCGGCGGCGTACAGACCATCGAGCGTGGTTTTCAGGTTCCAGTCGACCACGATGCCGCCGCCGTAGCCGGCCTCCCGCCACTGCGGCAGACTATTGCCCTCGATGAATTTATAGCTCTGGAGCAGGTCGCGGCTCTCGTCGTAGCCGGCCTTATTAAAAGTATCCATAATGATTTTCGTCGTGGACTCTTCGCCCAGCATCAGCTTCCAGGTCGCCCTTCTTTCAACATCCGGCATAGCCGGAAAATCGCCGTAGAAGGGCAGCGCGTACTCGCCTTTGAGGATGCCCTGCCGGATAGCTTCCTCGACCTGGGGAGAGGGGACCATCGCTCCGGCGTCTTCCCAGCCCTGTATCGGGTAGGGCACTCTTTTACCGTTGGCATCCACGATGGGGACATTCTCGTAGCTGGCGTCGCCCGCCCCGGAATACCACTTATGTTTGAGGCCGGTGGCGATGCGCAGGACGCCGGTACTTTCCATCATGGTCAGCTCAGCCCCGGCCCTCCAGGCCATCACGGTGCCGTCGCCGGTAATAGCGCGGGACATCATGTTGGAATAGCCGCCCAGTTCGGTGCTCAGCAGCCATATCGACCCCGCGCCGGCGGTAGCGATGATGGCCGCTTTGGATTTAAAGATCATGAACTCACCGGTGCGGTTGTTGACGCCGGTAGCTCCGACTACTCGAGCGCCCTGGACGCCATTCTCGGTCAGCAGGCTGGTCACCATAACGCGGTCGAAAATTTTTACGCCCAGGCGCTTACATTCCTTTTTCAAGGCCGGCTTAAAAGTGCTCCCCCAGACCCTGATTACGACGTTGTTAAGTTTTCCTTCCGGATTGCTCTTAAAGGTCACCGGTTTTATCATATCCGGGACATAGCTATGCACCTTGGTATAACGCGGTGATATCATGAACTTGGTCTTATCATCGCGGCCTTCAGCGCCCACATATTCATCGCCGGTGTCCCTTATTTTACCGCCCATTTGCTCCATCTCCAGCAGGGTGTCATAGTCCTCCCGGCACTGTATCTGGAGGCCGATACCGTTGCAGTAAGGGCGGTCGGCCATGTGCTGCGCCCACTCATCCGGGTCCACGTTGGACAAAGGATTCGCGGGGGCATCACACCAGTGGTCGCACCCCGGGCCTCCGGCGCCGCTTCTGACGGTATCCCCTTTTTCCACCAGGGCGACATTCAGTCCCTGCCTGGCGGCGTTGATGGCCGCCCAGCAGCCTGCTATACCGCCCCCGATCACCAGGACATCGGCATCGATTTCCTGCTCCTTGTCGAAGCGGACGGGATAAGGCCAGTCCGGCGCATGACCCTCTTCTTTCAAGTAATCATGCCATGTGCTCATTTTTTGTTCTCCTTTCAATGTTAATTACGGTAAAGGCAGTTTATGCGGGATGATATTTATCTTTAAATATTTATCTTATAGACTGATTTAAATCGGGGCTTTTTATGATAATAGTCTGGCTCCGTTTTTTCTATAGTAAACCCCTAAGTCTCGGGTCCAGGGCGTCCCTCAATCCATCGCCCACCATATTAAAGGCAAATACTACAAGCATAATTGCCAGGCCGGGAGCGAAGGATAAAACGGGATTGTGTGATAAATACCGATAGCCTTCGTTGACCATGGCTCCCCAGGCTGCGCCCGGGGGATTAATGCCGATGCCCAGAAAGCTGAGGCCGGCCTCGGCAAGGATAAGGTTGCCAAGCTGCATGGTCATCAAAACGATAAGAGGCGGAAAGGCATTGGGTAAAATATGCCTCAGCATAGTACGAAAATAACCGGAGCCCATGGCTAATTGCGCCAGGATATAGTCGTTCTCACGGATGCTAAGCGTAACCCCGTGCGTTACCCGGGCGTACCCCGGTATGGTGGCGACGCTTAAAGCGATGATGACGTTCCAGATACCGTTGCCGAGGACAGCCGCGATAACCAGCGATAGCAAAAGCATGGGGAAACACATCAGCGCATCCATCGCCCTCATGATAATCATATTGGGGGCACCCCCGGAATACCCGGCGATAATTCCCAGCGGAATTCCAATGACAGAGGCTACAGCCACGGATATGAAGCCGACCATCAGCGCTGTCCTTGAGCCATAGATGAGCCGACTCAACGTATCCCGGCCGAGGATGTCGGTACCCAGGAGGTGTTTGGCATTGGGCTGCACCAGAGAATCCCCGGGTATCGGCCGGTAGGGGTCATACGGGGCCAGCCAGGCCGCAAAAACGGCGGTCAGTAACAGTAGCAGCAGCACAACGAGTCCGAAAACCACGATACCCCGTGAGAAAAATACCCTTCTGAAACGCCGCCATTCACTCACGCGCGGCGGGAGCTCTGTAAAAGAATTAAGCGTAATTTCCACCATAAAATATCTTTTCTCCTAGCCATACCTTATCCTGGGGTCAAACCAGCCGTAAGAAATATCCACCAGCAGGTTCACAAACAGGACTATTACGGCAATTACGAACGTAATCGCCTGGACGACGACATAGTCCTGCCCGAGAATACTGCTGACCAGCAAACGGCCTACCCCGGGAATAGCAAAAACGGTCTCGACGAGGACCGAACCGCCGAATATCATCCCCACCCCTATGCCCATCAGCGTGATAACCGGAATAAGGCTGTTTTTCAAGGCGTGGACGATGATTACCCGGCGTTCGCGTAAGCCTTTAGCCCAGGCGGTGCGGACGTAGTCCTGCCGGACAACTTCCAGCATGGAAGAACGCATCTGGCGGGCGTTGGCGGCAATGCTGAAAACAGCCAGGCATATCACGGGCATAATAATCTGGCGCGTGTTCAGCCAGAAATTTTCAAATGGCGATTCATAGCCGGAAATAGGCAGCCATTGCAGTCTCAGGCCAAAGGCATATATCATCAATATCCCCAGCCAGAAAACAGGTATCGTGATGCCGATATAGGTCAGGGGAGTGACTATCTTATCCACCCATTTCCCCCTTCTAATGGCCGCAACCAATCCGGCCAGAACGCCGAAAACGGCGCCGACGATAAACGCCAGAATGCCTAGGTGAATGGTAACGGGGAAGCGCTCGCGCATGAGCGTGCTGACTTTTACCTGATAGAAAATAGACCTACCGAAGTCCCCGCGGAAAATGTTCGCTATCCAGTTGACATATTGAACCATGATGGGTTTATCCAGACCGAACTGATGCCGGAGCTGGTCAATCATCTCCGGGGGCATGGCTTCCAGCTGCGCCGTCTGGGCGACATATATAATCAGCGGGTCGCCGGGCAGCAGCCGCATGACAAAAAAGACCAGCAGCGTGACCAGAATGAGGACTATAAAGGCCTGGAGCAAACGCCGGATAATATAAGTTGTCATGTCGAACCTCGGTCAGCCGACTATAAAAACATAAAACGTATTCGCGCCCGTGCGGCGGTAGTTCTACGCCAACCCGGTACGTCCGGGTGTAAAAATCAAGTTTTTATTCCTCGCCGGGTGGTTCACTCACGGCCGGAAGCTGCGGCGAGAATGAATCACCCGGTTCGGTTTGATTCCTAAAGATTAGTGTGTTTCCATCCAATCGCCCTGCGGTGTCCAGATGATGCCGTGAATCAAGAAGTAATCGCTATGGACGTAGGTCTGCATTATCGCTACGTTGCAGGTCCTCCAGAGTGGGACGATGATGGCATCTTCACCGCCCTGTCTGATGGCCTCTTTAATCTTGGGTAGGGCTTCGGTAACGTTCTTGTACTTGGGGTCCAGGGCCGCATTGCACGCGTCTAGGTATTCGGGCGTCTTATAGATGTTGCCGGTCCGGAAGGTCATCGGGGAGGGACCGTAATGGATGAACAGGTCGGTAGTGCTCGGGTTAATACCGGAAGCGGTATAGATAAGTGTATTTCCCGTCCAGCCCGTGGCGAAGAGGGCGCCGAAGTACCTGCCCAGGTCAGCTATATCCAGTTCGACGGTAATGCCGGCATCGCCAAGGTTCGATTGTAAAGCGGCGAGGGCGTCCCGAGCTTGTTCTGTACCCATTATTGTGAGCTGTAAACCGGCTCCGTAGCCTGCCTCATCGAGTAGGTCTCTGGCTTTTTGTACGTTAAAAGGCCTGGGGTCATACCCTTCAACATAGCCGGGCCAGGTCTCGGATGCCATCTGCTTAAAGGGCTCATATAAGCCCTGCCCGAGCATCTGTGCTATGCCGGGCCGGTCAATGGCGTATTCGATTGCCTCGCGTACCAGTTTGTTGTTCAGCGGGGAGTTGGGGTCAACGGAGTTGGGCAGCAGGCACATGAACATGCCGGGACCCCAGTTTATCTTGAGGCCTTTTCCCTCTAAATCGATAATATTTTGCACCGCCGAGACGTCCACCCACATATCCGCCTCGCCGGCTTCCATCGTTGCGGCGGCTATCATCGGGTCGGGTATATAACGTATTTCCATACCGTTGAGGTAAGGCATACCTTCCAGCCAGTAGTTTGCGTTTTTGGTGAACTTGAGAACGACGTCCCTTTGAAATTCGGCTAATTTGAAAGGTCCGGTGCCTACGGCGTTCACGCGAGCCCATTCCTTGCTCTTTTCAATATCGCTGCCCGCGGAAATAGTGCCTCCGGCAGTGTTAAAAGCCGTCGGCGAAATCGGCATCGTCAACCCGTAGTTTTCGAAAGCCATCCAACTGAAAGTCTTGAGGTGCATCCTGAGGGTATGGGTATCGACGACTTCAAGGGATTCGACATTCGCACCATCGGTGAGCCGGGCATTATCCAGCAACAACTGGTAATTCCAGCGGAGCGCTTCGGCATCAAAGTCTGTCCCATCGTGAAATTTAACGTCTTTTCTCAGGTGCCAGGTGACGGTAAGCGCTTGCGCGTCGCCTTCCCAGGACTCGGCCAGCACGCCTACCAGTTCGCCCTTCGTGTTCCAGATGACCAATCTTTCCAGAACGGGCTGCATGTAGATACTATCCGCCGGGGCGAATTCCGGCGGGTACCCCACGACCTTGGAGATAGCGCCGGCAATGACCTTCATGGTGCCGCCTTTAACCGGTTGCCCGGCAGTAGCGGTGGGAGTCTGGCTGGCCGTTGGGGTCGGCGTCGACTTACCGCAACCGGCCAGGACAATAACGCCTGCCAGGGTAATCGCTAATAAGAAAAATAAAAGCTTCTTCATTTAATTCAATACCTCCTATAAGTGATACTAAATGACTAGGAAGGAATGGTCTGTTCATTTAACCATGTACCACCTCCTTTTGATTAAAGGCCCTGGCGATATCAAGTGAAATACGTCCGGTACTGGCCTTCAACTCTTCAATGACATCTTGAACTCTCGGCCTGAGACGGTTTTCCAGGCCGACGATGCTTAAACTGGCCGGGCAGAAGTAATGATGGATGGGAGCGGATATACAAACGGCCCCGGGAATCCTCTCGCCGTAGGTAACGCAATATCCCTGCCGCCTGACTTCCTTTAGTTGCTCCACCAATAATTCTTTATCGGTGACGGTGTTCCCCGTAACATGGCTGATTTCCAGGTGTCTCAAAGTTGTTTTCAAGTCATCGTCATCCAATTGGGAGAGCAGTACCTTGGCCGTGGCGCCGACGTATAAAGGGCCCAGCCTTTTGTTCTCCGCGGTTATCCTCAGGTCGTGCTTGCTGGGAATTTCGTGTAAAAGCATATAGTGCAGCTGCATCATGATACCCAGGTTTACGGTCTCTTCGGTGATATCAGACAGGTGTATCATTTCACGGAGGGCCTGCATAACGAGGTACCGGTGAGCAATATTTTGATTTGACGAAAGCTGCGTAACCAGGGGGCCGAGATAATATCGGTGGTTATTTTCGTCCTGGATTGCCCAGCTGAGTTCTTTTAAAGACTGAAGCAGGCGGTGCACCGTTGAGGTGCTGTATTTACAATAGCTCGCGATATCGGTTATGGTATTTATATCGTTGCTCAGGCAGGACATGATAACGGTGGCGCGGTTCAGTGATGTCGAAACAGTTGTTGATTTACTCGATTGTATGTTATATTTCCGTAGGTCGGAATAATTTTCTCGTTTTGACATCGTTTCATTATATCACGGCCTGTCAATATATGATAATCAATAAAAAATAGCTTCATCTTTAAACTTCAGCCGGGTGTGAATCACAAGAAAAATTTTCATGGAGTTGATGGAAAATGGAGAAAAAGTGGGACAAACTAACTCCCGAGGAAAAACGCGCCGGGAGGTTCAAGCGTTGGCTTTCACCGCCCGGCGTCAAATTCTCCAGCGCGGAAGCTGAAGAAGGATATAAGAAACGAGTAACCAGGTTTATCAAAGTCCTCAACCTGGAAGAGCCGGACAGGGTGCCGGTAATCCTGCCGGCGGGCACTTTCCCGCTTTATAACGCCGGCCTGACGCTGAAGGAAGCCATGTACGACAACGTAAAGCTCCTCAAAGCCTACCGCAAGTTCTTCGCTGAATTTGAAGGGGACACTTTCGCCGGCCCCGGCATGGTACCCCCGGGGAGAGTGATGGAAATTGTCGGCAGCGTCACTTCACGATGGCCGGGGCACGGCCTCCCCGATAATGCCAGCATGCAGCAGTTCGTCGAGGGTGAGTATATGAAGGCGGACGAATACGACATCTTTCTCAACGACCTGTCCGACTACTGTCTACGTTATTACCTGCCGCGCTCTCTGGGGGCGCTGGCGCCCCTGGCGAAGTTCATGCCTCTGCCCCATATCCTGGGCATGCCCAATCGTTTCATCGCGCCGGCCGTCATGCCGGAAGTCCGGGCGATGTTCCGGGCGATTATCGATTACGGGGAGGAGTCGGAGAGATGGCAGAGACCGCTGGCGGAGTTCGACCGTGAAGCGTTCGCGGCGGGATACCCCATGTTTGCCGGCGGCCAGTCCCACGCCCCGTTTGATATCCTTGCCGATACCCTGCGGGGGACACAGGGAATCATCATGGATATGTACCGGCAGCCGGATAAGCTCCTGAAAGCCATAGAAATACTGACGCCGATAAATATCGATATAGGCAAGCAAATGGCCGATGTTTCCGGACGTCCAGTCGTGTTTTTTGCACTCCACAAGGGCGACGACACCTTCATGTCCGATAAGCAGTACGAGAAATTCTACTGGCCGACGCTGCGCAAGGTAATCTTGGGGTTGATTGAAGAGGGCTGCGTGCCGATGCTTTTTGCCGAGGGGAGGTATAACAACAGGCTGGAGATCATTAAAGACCTGCCCAGGGGCAAAGTGATGTGGCATTTCGACCAGACGGATATGGCCAGGGCTAAAAAAATCCTTGGCGATAACGCCTGCATCGCCGGCAATGTACCCTCATCGCTACTGTGCACGGGCACGCCGCAGGCGGTCAAAGAGTACTGCCGCAAACTCATCGAGGTCTGCGGTAAAGGCGGCGGTTTCATAATGACCGGGGGAGCCAGCATCGATAAGGGAAACCCGGCCAACCTGCATGCCATGATGGAGGCCGCCCTGGAATACGGGATATATAAATAAAATAAGAATTTGCAATATAGTGGGATTTATATTACGCTATATAACAATATAACGCTATATAACAATATAACGGGAGGAATTCATGAAAGATTTTGCGGGTAAAATTGCATTTATCACCGGAGGAGCTTCCGGCGCCGGATTCGGCCAGGCCAAGGTGTTCTCGGAAGCAGGCTGTAAGATTGTAATTGCGGATATTCGCCAGGACCACCTGGACGAGGCAACGGCGTATTTCCGTGAGAAAAAAGTAAAGATCCATGCCATAAAACTGGATATTACCGACCGCAAGGCATATGCTGCGGCTGCGGACGAGGTAGAAAAGGTATTCGGGAGCCCCCCTCAGCTTTTGTTCAATACTGCCGGCATCAATGCCTTCGGGCCGGCTGAAGCTTCGACGTTTGAAGACTATGACTGGGTCATGGGAGTTTGTCTGGGCGGGGTTATCAACGGCATGGTGACCTTCGTGCCGCGTATGATAAAGGCCGGCAAAGGTGGTCATATCGCCACCACCGCCTCGATGGGAGGTTTTATGGGGACGGCCGGGTGTGCTCCCTACTCCGCTGCCAAAGCCGCCGTTATTAACCTCATGGAGAGCTATTATCAGGCGCTCAAGCCTTACGGCATCGGCGTGTCCTGCTTGTGCCCGGGCGGCATCCGGTCGAATATCGGTGAATCGTCATATACGCGGCCGAAGCATCTCGCCAACACCGGCTATAATACCAATGAAAAAACCATCGCCTTTATGAACAAACATTATTCCTACGGCATCGACCCAGTCGAGCTGGCACACATATTTAAAAAAGGGATTGAAAACGATGTACTCTACGTTATCCCCGTTCCGGACCCGGAAAAGATGTTGGGGGACATTGTCGGGCGGATGGTCAATTTCGCCACTCCTGAGGGTATGAAACGGCAGGAAGAGGCCATAAAGAAGCGCATGGAAGAGATGGGGAAACGCCCCAATCCTATGATGGAGGGCGCTGCCGAAGCCGGATGGGGGAGAGCCAGAGAGGATTTAACGTGGGTCAAAGACCACAGGCCCTTTTAGTAAAAAAGTACTTAAATCCAGAACACTCGAATGGAGGAAAATAATGTCAACTGAAGTGCGGTTTTCAGTGATGAGCCCTGAAGCTCAAAGCCAGAAGGTGAGCGGAGGTGGATTTGGACCGCCGGGTATGGGCGGACCTCCGGGCAGACCTCCGGGAGTACCTTCAGGTAGGCCTCCGGGTGGACCTATGGGCGGTCCGCCTCCTTCAGGTCCTATGGCCAAGCGGCTGGACACTCTGGAGAACAAGACGGTGTATCTGGTGGATATCGGTTTCGGCGGCGGCTATAAGTTCATGCTGCAACTACAGAAGTGGTTTACCGAAAATATGCCGTCCGTCACCACGATAGTGAAGCGGAAACCGGGGAATGTGTTCATGGACGATAAGAATGACCTCTGGGAGGAAATTAAGGCAAAGGGCCATGCGGTTGTCCTTGGCGTAGCCGGCTGACCGGGCTGTATTTCAGCGGTCGCTGGAGGCAGTACAAATCTTGAACAGGACTATGGTATCCCGGTTGCTCCTATCTCAAGTTACACAATGGAAAGCGTTGCAAAGGATAACCCGAGAGCCGCCTCTTTACCTTTCATATATACGCGGCTTCCGGTGATAGGTATGTCTCCTGAAACCCTCGATAAATATATCGCAGGCAATGACCCGGATACCGGTAAACCTGTCATCAATGAAATAATCGACGTATTGACAAAACCGATAAAAGAAAAAAAGCTGGCGCCCGAGCCTCCTGTAACTGCAAAAGCCGCCCCTCCCCCACTATTCCTGAAACCGGATACTGAAGATAATCTACAGCGTCTATTTTATGAAAGAGGGTGGACAGACGGATTACCCATCATACTTCCTACCGAGGAGCGGGTGAAGAAGATGCTCGCCGGCACCGGCGCTTCTCCGGACGAAGTGGTTGGTGAAACATTCCAGATGGATACCGGAGAAGTTGTTAAGTACACAGTTTCCAATATTGCGGTTATTGCGGTCATGGCTGGCGCCAGACCGGAACATTTTCCGGTGATACTGGCTATTGCGTCCACCAGGCAATCGTCGCTTATGCCCTCGACAACAGCCTTTGCAGCCATGCTTTTGGTGAATGGGCCGATACGCAATGAGATTGGTATGAACTCCGGTATCGGCGCATTCAGTCCGGTAAATATGGCAAATTCGGTAATCGGCAGGGCATGGACGTTGATGAGCATTTGCTGGGGATATGCTAAGCCTAAAAAGACGTTGTGGAGTTCACAGGGGAGTAACCTTATCTATAATAATATGTGCGTTGCTGAAAATGAGGAAAGGAGCGTCTGGACGCCTTTCCACGTTGATAAAGGTTTCAAAGCCGACGAGAGTGTTGTGAGTATCTTCAGAGGGTGGGCTGTTATAAACAGTACCGGAGCAGCCTCCAACCGGACACTGGGTGAGGAACTGAATCTCGAGTTAGCCGTAATCCCGCCGCTTTTTTCCGCGGCTACCATAATAATGGATCCGCTGGTGGCCAGGAACTTAAAGGAGAACGAGGGCTTCAACACCAAGCAGGACTATTGTCGCTGGTTGTCACAGAATATAAAGATGCCGGCGGGACAATACTGGAAGACCGACTATATCGATATGCTGGTGGCATCTGAAGCTTACAAAGGAGTAGAGCCTTACGCTTCCTGGAAAAAACTCCCGGATGATGCGCTGATAGCTCCCTATCATAACCCCGACCGTATCAATCTTATTGTCGTGGGCGGAGAGACAAGTCCCTTGTGGAAAGCTTCGGATTTTGGCTACACAACCAGCGTATCTATTGACAAGTGGCGGGCGAATAAATCCGGTAATTAATGCAGTAATGAGTTTTGCGGGCTTCCGGACGAGCCGGGCGATTACGATTAGATTTTTCACGGTTGGCTAGCTAAATATTAGCGATTAATTCGGTAGGGCTTTCCTCTAGAGTGTCGCCGTAGTATCAGGGCGAACATGACTATTTGTTATTTCATCGTAACTGCACTATAATGCTTGGCAGTTTATCCTGACTTTTTACACGTTAAGGGGGGATTATCATGCCAGTTTCACTTGCCGTAAAAGAATATGAGAAGGAAAACCGGTTACTGAAGGAAAGAATCGAGAGGAAGATGGGCAAAACCACAGAACAGCTCTACGAGGAGAGAGAAAAGCGGGTCAGAGACGTGATTGAGCTAAGAGTGCCGGATAGAATCCCGCTTACCGTTGAGATAAAAATCAGCACCTATGCGGGTATTCCCAACTCGGCGGCATACTACGACCCTATCGGCTTTAAAAGGGCTACGCGTAAAGTCACCCTGGATTTTGAACCGGATATGTGCAATGCAGGGTTACCCACTTCGGGCTATGCCCTTGAAGCGCTTGACGTAAAGAACAGATTATGGCCCGGCGGGCCGCTGCCTCCCGATTATGACTACCAGTTTATCGAGAGCGAGTTTATGAAAGAAGACGAATATGACCTTTTTCTTTCCGATCCGTCTGATTTCGTGATACGCTATTACCTTCCGCGTATGTACGGGGCTTTAGCGCCTCTTTCAAAACTGCCTCCTATCGGTACTTTGTTCCAGGGTTTCGAAGGTCTTGCGCCCATGCTGGCCTCTCCGGAATTTATAAAGCTCGCTAAAGCTTTGGAGAGAGCCGGGCGGGAGATGAGAAAATTCAGAAAAACCATCGGGGACTCGTATGAAGAGCTGGCGCAGTTAGGCTTCCCGGCATTCGCCCACGTGGGCACCGGCGGCGTAGGTGGCGCGCCTTTCGATACCGTCTCCAGCTTTTTACGGGGCATGAAGGGTTCGATGATAGACATGTACCGCAGACCGGAGAAGCTGCTCCGGGCCTGCGACATGATACTGGAAAGACGTATCGCCCAGGCAACTCCGGCCGACCCCAAGAAGAGGGGCAATCCTAAACGGACCGGCATGCCCCTCTGGAGGGGCGATAAATCCTTCATGTCCGATAAGCAATTCGAGAAGTTTTACTGGCCGGGACTGAAAAAAGCGTTGCAGGCCACGATCGACCTCGGGTATGTACCGGTGCCGTTCTTCGAAGCGGAATTCGGCGACCGTCTGGAACGCCTCCTGGAATTACCCAAGGGTAAGGTGATAGCCTCTGTAGAACACATGGACGCAATAAGGGCCAAAGATATTCTTAAGGGCCATACCTGCGTCTTGGTCCGCGGCCCCCTGTCATCTAAACTGTGGTCCATATCTCAAGTGGAGAAATATACCAAAGGCCTGATTGACAGGTGCGGCAAAGGCGGTGGACTGATCCTCGCCATAAGACTCCCGGATAGAGGCACCACCGGAGAATATCAAGCCATGCTGGACTCCATCAGGGAGTACGGCCGATACTAGGCAGGATTCGCCGCAAGTTGATGATCTTGTAGCAATATCACCACCTGTCTCTTTGGCTACTTAATAATGCTCAGATAGGCTTCTTCCAGCGTCGGGTCCCGCATGACATAAGAGTCGATATTACCTTCGCCGAGGATTTTCGTCACCCCGTCTTTAACGTCCATGCCGGGCAGCATGTGGATGGTGATCCGCTGTATCGGGCCATCGGTGATGGCGGTCACGCGCTGGATGCCCCGGATTTCCTGCATCGCTGGCACGGCGTTGGCCGGACTCTGGCGGCAGATTACCTCGCATACCGAGATCTTGCTGAAGCTGCGCTTGATGGTCGAGGGCGCGCCGTGAGCTATAACCTTGCCGTGGTTGATGATGGCAATCTGATGGCTCAACTCATCGGCTTCGGACATATAGTGCGTCGTCAGGAGGATGGTCTTGCCCCGCTTTACGAGGGTGGGTATCAGCTGCCTCAGCTCCTGAGCGCCGGCCGGGTCGAGGCCGATGGTGGGTTCGTCCATGAACAGCACCTCGGGGTCGGTAAGCAGCCCGCGGGCGATGTGCAGGCGCTGTCTCATACCGCGGGAATATTGCTCCACCAGGCGGCGACTGTCCTGCGTCAGGCCGACCAGCTCCAGGATTTCTTTGACCCGCCTGGCTGCGTGCTCGCGGCTCATATGATTAAGTGCCGCGAAGTACTTGAGGTTTTCCTCGCCGGTGAGGCGGCCATATAAACCCCGTTCGCCGCCGAGTATAAGGCCGATACGACCCCGGACTTTCGCGGCTTCTTTAACGACGTCGTAACCGAGCACCTTCGCCTTGCCGGACGTGGGGGTCAGAAGGGTGGCCAGTATCCTGATGGTTGTCGTCTTGCCGGAGCCGTTAGGGCCCAGCAGGCCGAAGACGATGCCCTTCGGGATAGTAAAACTTAGGCCGTCCAGGGCACGCGTTTCCTGCTTTTTCCCCAGTAAAGTCTTGGATGTAAAGACGCGCACGACGTTGCAGCATTCGATGATGGTTTCCATTTTCAACTCCTTCATGCCATATTTATATGGCATCCCTCTCTAAAGTGCCGGTCTGCTTGACGCGGCGCTCGAAATAGACGAAACAAAAATAGGCAACGAAGAAATAGACGATACCGGTAATAAGCTCACGCAGGATATCGCCGGAGACCATCGCTAATGATGCCCCGGTGAAGGTATCTCTCATCACGAAAAGCCCGTTGGTTACCGGCAGAATCCTGGTAAACTCCTGGATAAAACCGGGGAAGGCTGTCACGGGGATAATCATGCCGGTAAAAATCAGGATAACTCCGTTACCCAGCCCCCCAATGCCGATCCAATCACGGGTGGCAACGGAGATAATGCCGAGCAATTGTCCGTAAGCCGTTATCGAGAGGGCAATGACCAGAGTGGAGAGGATAAAGCCGCCCCAGTTGACCGCGCCGAAATTCAAGTCCACGATAAGCCACGCGGCAAAAATACCGGTGGCAAACGAGATGAGACCGTTAGGGTAATGAAAGATGGAGCGGCTTATGAAATTCACGAGCCGGCTGGCGGTGGAAACGAAGAGGAACTGCGTGCCGCCCAGCCTGCGCTCGCGGGTATAGCCCTGCGTGAGCCCGGCGATAATGATAAACGCCATCCCGGAGACGGCGATGCCGAGGATGTAAGAGCGTACCATGTCAGGATTGCTGGTGTACCTGCCGAGAACGGCGAACATGATGACCGTGGCGAAGGGCTGTAAAAACACACCGGAGGTGTACCCCTGCCAGTTCAGCCAGTAAAACAGCCCCTTATAGGTTGAAATCGATTGTACCCAGAAATTATACATAGGATTCTCTATACCGCCCCCAGCGTGCCGGTGACGCAGATTCTCTTTTCGACGGCACGGCAGACATAGTAAGAAACGGCGAACCAGACTACATAAAGTACTATACTTAAGCCCCAGCCTCTTACCACCAGCCACCAGGAGTCGATGCCCTGTATGGACGCCCAGACGCTGTCCATTGCCCAGGCGGATGGAGTAAGCCGGGCGGGTATTTCCAGCCAGAGCGGCAGCTGGTTGACGGGCAGGATAAAACCGCTGATAACGGCGACAAAGGGCATAATGCCCATGAAAAATCCCGCCTTGCCGGCCACCAGAACAACCAGCGCCGAGAAGAAAAACCCGATGACAATCATGCCAAATAAGGCCAGCAACAGCGATAGCGCCAGCGAAGGAATGTTGGCGAAATCCGGCCAGGCGCGGGCTACCAGCAGGGCGGTGACAAACGAAACAAGGCCGGTGGGTATCTCGTAAAGGGCCTGGGCAACGTTCTTACTGAAGAGTATCACCGCCATCTTTGTACGGGAAATCAGCATAAAGTCCAGCGTCCTTCCGTAAAGCTCGTTATCCAGCGACCAGCCCCCCATGGTGAGAATACCCGTCCAGACTGCCAGCAGCGCGGTGCCCACGGAAACATAGCCCAGCGTGCCGAAAGCGCCGCTCTGGTAGACTATCCAGGCCAGCACCGCCGCCCGGCTGGCATCGCCGAGGAATTTATAGATACGTCCTGTATCCATGGTCTGCGCCTTCCATTCCTTGATAATGGTCGGTACGATTACACTTAGCTGACTCATAATTCAACTACCTTAGCCGTACTGCTCCATTTCCAGCTTGCCGCTGCGTTTGACGATGCGCTCGAACAGCGTAAAGCAATAGTAGCCGACGGCAAAATAAACGATGCCGGTTAAAGCCTCACGGATGATATCGAAGTAGAAGGTCGAAAAGGCAGCCCCGTCAAAAGCCGCGCGGACTGCGGTGAGTCCGTTGGTCATCGGGAGTATCCTGGAAATCTCCTGCACCGCCGGCGGGAAGACATCCAGCGGTACGATAACGCCGCAGAGGATGAAGGTGATGCCCAGCGAAAACGCCAAAGTATTCAGCCACTCCGTGAAGATAATGGAAAAGATACCCAGAAACTGGGCGAGGGCGCATAGAGAAGCGTTGATTATCAGTACCGCCACGATAAGACCGGGCCAGTTCACCAGCCCGAAGTCCACCGAAGTGATGAGCCTGATCATCACCATGCCGATAAAGAAGGACAGGAGGCCGGTGGGGTAGTGCAGGACGCAGCGGCTCAAGAAGTTCAAAAATCGGTTGGCCTTCGAGATATACAGGAAGTTAAGCATAGAGTACCAGCGGTCGTTGGCATAGCTCATGGTGATGGCGCTGATGATGTTATAGCCCATGGTGGAAACGTTCATGCCGATGGCAAAGAAGGCGGAAGCCGCCGGGTCCAGCGCGTATCGTCCCAGCATGCCATACATCAGTACCATCATCACGGGGGTGCCGACTACGTTAGCGATGTAACCGCGGGGATGCAGCCAATCGTAAAGCCCTTTATAGTACGCCCAGGCCTGAACCCAAAAGTTATACATTCGTTTATCCTTTAACCCTTTAGTAAGACATCAGCCCGGTAATGCGGAGTCGTTTTTCCACTAGCTTGAACAGTAAAAAAGTAATAGCGAGCAGGGCTGAGGAAAGCAAGAGGCAGTAAATCCAGCCGCTGACCACTGCCCAGGCGGAATCAGGTCCTTTGACCGCCTGCAGGACGCTATCCATCGCCCAGGAAGAAGGCACGATGCGGGAAACAACGGCCAGCCACGGCGGCAGGTTGCTGATGGGGAATAAAAAGCCGCTGAAGGTCACGATAAGCGGCAAGAAGGGGGTGAACATACCGCTCGTCCTACCTCTGGCCAGGGCTATTACCGGTGCCATGACAAGGCCGGTTGCCGCCAGCCCGATAAAGATGATGATTAAGGAGATGATCACTAACGGATAGCTGGCGATCTCGGGCGTCTGGCGGGCGACGATAAGCATGGTGGCCACCGAGATAATCCCGACGGGAATGCCGAAGACCATCATCGCCAGGGCTTTACCGAAGAGGACGACCAGCATCGAGGTATGGGAGATCATGGTAAACTCGATAGTACCGTTCCTGATTTCCGAGCTGAGCGAAGCGGCGATACCAAAAAATACGCTGTGCCAGATAGCGAACAGCGGCGCGCCGATAATGAGGTAGCCCAGTATGCCGGGGTCGGGGTTCTGGATGGCTATCCAGGCATAGATGGCGACCTGCGGCACGGAGGCGATAAAGAAACTCAAGCTCCAGAAGTTGGCCGTGGTGTTTTTCCAGTGCTGGAGGAAAGCGGCAAAAACGGCACGGAGTATATTCATATATTTTTCACCTTTTTAACTTATGTGTAAACCGTTATACTAAATCCCCCTAAAATACTTGAGCCCGGGATTTTTCCCGGGCTCGGTATGCTTTCTCGAAAAATTAAATTCATGGTGTACACACTACGAAAACATACCAAGCCGGCTGCCTGACGGCAATATGAATGCCGTGATAAAGGGCTTTAGATTTCCAGTTCATCTTAGTCATCTTATTACCCCCAAAAAAATTACAGCCCATTATATTACGCTTTATATATAGCTGTCAATACCTTATCTGCAGCAGCGTAAATGCCAGCCTGCAGGACGTATGACCCCGCCAACTTTTTGTGATAATCTATTATTAAGGGACCATCGCATCAGAGGAGGTGGACTATGCCAAGAGCATTCTGGAAAGGTGTCATAAGCTTCGGACTTGTCGCCATCCCGGTCAAAATGTACGTAGGCACCGAGAGTAAAACGCTGAGTTTTCATCTTCTCCACAAAAAGTGCCTTACCCGGCCTAAACAGGTTTTGCACTGCGAAACCGATGACGAATACTTCGGGATGAAAGACACGGTGCGTGGTTATGAGGTCGCTAAAAATCAGTACGTCGTCCTGAGCAATAGCGATTTCGAAAAAGTCCCGGTTAAAACTTCACATGCCATCGATATCATCGGCTTCGTCGATGAGAAAGCAATCGACCCCATGTATTTCTACGGCCTCCATTATCTCGAGCCGGAAGAGCTTGGCGCCAAGCCTTTCCAGCTTCTGAGGGAAGCCCTGGTTAAGACGGGGCGTGTCGGCATCGGTAAAGTATCTTTTCAGCGCAGGGAGCATCTCAGCTGCCTGAGGCCGCTGGAAGACATTATCTTACTGCATACCATGCGCTATAACAACGAGATATTATCACCGAAGGAAATCACCGCTCCGAAAATCAGAGCCACCGAGGCCGAACTCAACATGGCTGTTTCCCTGGTCAAAGCCATGGCGAAGAGCTTTAAGCCTGAGGAATATAAAGACGAATACCGTGAAGCCCTGAAAAAGGTCGTCGATGCCAAGGTAAAGGGCGAAAAAATTATTACTCCCGTTATGCCGAAAGCGGAAATAGGCGACCTCATGGCGGCGCTGCGTGCCAGCATCGAGGCCGCTAAAAAGGAACCGGTGGCCGTCAGGTAAGTTGATATATGGCCAGGAAGCTCGAAGAATACCGGAAGAAGCGCGATTTTGAGCGTACCCCAGAACCGCCTCCTGAAGAAAAGGTGGGTCAGGGGCCGCTGACTTTTGTGATCCAGAAACACCGCGCGCGGCAGCTGCACTACGATTTCCGTCTCGAAGTCGATGGCGTTTTTAAATCGTGGTCGGTGCCCAAGGGTCCGTCACTCGATCCCGAAGCTAGGCACCTGGCCGTTATGGTTGACGACCACCCGCTGGAATATGCCTCCTTCGAGGGGATTATTCCCCAAGGCGAGTACGGCGGCGGTGAGGTCATCGTCTGGGACAGCGGAACCTACTCGCCCGACGGGGACGGCAAATTGCTTTTCGGCGACCGCGCCGCCGCTGAGGAACAGATGAAACGCGGCCTGGAGAAAGGCAAGCTCTCGTTTTTCCTGCGCGGTCACAAGCTCAAGGGCTCATGGACGCTGGTCAAAATGCAGAGAAAGGAAAACGATTGGCTCCTGATGAAGCACCGCGACGAGTATGCCAGCCCCGGCAGCGATATCTTGAAAGAAGAGAAATCGGTAATTTCTGGCCGTACGGTTGAAGATGTCAGGGCAAGCCGTCCGCCCGATATAGCACCGGCCAATATGCTCGACCCGAAACAGGTCAGTGGGGCCCGGATTGCCCCTTTCCCTTCGACCATTTCTCCCATGCTGGCGAGCCTGGCCGAAGGCCCCTTTGCCCGTCCCGACTGGATTTTTGAGCCGAAACTGGATGGCTACCGCATTATCGCCTTGATACGCGATGGGAATGTGACCCTGCTTTCCCGTAGGGGTAATAAGGTTACCCGGCAATACGAAGTGCTCGTGCCCGACCTCAGCCGCCAGCCGGCCTCAGAGCTCATCCTTGACGGCGAAATAATCGCCATGGATGAAAAGGGCAAGCAATGTTTTCAATGCTTGCAGAACTATCTGAAGTTGATGGGCAGGCAGGAAAGCGGGCAGGCCAGCCAGTATCCCCTGATTTATTACGTTTTCGATATGCTATATCTCGAGGGTTATGACCTCCGTGGCGTGGCGCTGCGTTCCCGGAAAGAGCTATTAAGCGGGGTCATGAGACCGACCAGCCAGGTCAGATTGGTCGACTACTTCGAGAAAGAAGGCGAGACCGTATATAAAGCCGCCGTAAAAAGCGGCCTGGAAGGGGTCGTCGCCAAAAAAATCGATAGCAAATATGAATCGGGGAAGCGTTCCCTCGACTGGCTTAAAGTCAAAGCCATGCTGAGTGATGAGTTCGTCATCGGCGGATACAGCACGGCGGCGGGGGGCAGGGCGCAGACCTTCAGTTCTCTTTTGCTCGGTTATTTCGATAGCAAGGGTAAGCTCGTATTTGCGGGGCATGTCGGTACCGGCTTCGATGAAAAGGCTTTAGGTGAACTGAAAAAGCGACTGGACGCGATACGCACCAATCGCCGTCCGTTTGCCGAGGTTCCCCACCTTAACGCCCCCACTACCTGGGTCAAACCCCGGCTGGTCGCCGAGGTCAAGTTCAGCGAATGGACGCAAGATGGACGACTCCGCATTCCCGTGTTTATCCGGCTGCGCGAGGATAAGGCCCCGGGTGAAATTCACCGGACGAAGCCCGTCACCGTGCAGGCACTATCCCGCCGGGCTCAAAACAGACGCCAGCGGACAAAAACCGTTACCGAGCCTGACCCACTCCAGAATAAAAGCAGCAGGTCCGATAATGTCATCGAGCAGCTTCAAAATCCTAAAGAGTCTTTCGATATCGAGGTTGAAGGCGGTAAAATCAGTCTGAGCAACCTGGACAAGATACTCTGGCCGGCCACGCAAGGCCATCCGGGTTTGACTAAACGCGATTTACTTACTTATCTGGCGAAGGTATCGCCCTATTTCCTACCCCACTTGAAAGACCGCCCCTTAACCCTGAGCCGGTATCCCGACGGCATCGGGGGGGAGCATTTCTGGCAGAAGCACTGGGGACATCCCGTCCCAGAATTTGTTAAAAGGGTGAAAATCCGTGAGGAGAAGGGTACCCGTAGCGAATACCTTCTCTGCGATAATTTAGCGACGCTCCTCTGGCTGGGGCAGGTGGCGAACATCGAATTTCACACCTGGTTTTCCCGAATAAGCGCCGCACCGGATATGGCCAAAGGGAAAAGTACGGACTATATTCTCGACTATCCCGATTTCATTATCTTCGACCTCGACCCTTATATTTATTCCGGGAAGGAAGCAAAAGGCGCCGAGCCGGAACTGAACAGGGCCGGATTTAACAAGGGGTGCGAGATCGCCTTACGGCTTAAAGAAATCCTCGATGAGCTCGATTTGAAAGCCTTCGTAAAAACATCGGGCAAGACGGGCATCCACGTTTACGTTCCCATCAAGCGCCTCTTAAACTACAAAGCGGTGCGTTCGGCCGCGGAAACAATCGGCAAATATCTCGTCCAGAAACATCCGGATGAAATAACTACCGAGTGGGCGCAGGAAAAACGCAAGGGTAAGATATTCATCGATTACGGGCAGAACGTCCGGGGCAAGACCCTTGCCTCCGTTTATTCGCCCCGCCCCAGCCCGGACGCTGGTGTATCCACACCACTGCGCTGGGAAGAACTGGGCAAGGTTTATCCCACCGATTTCACCATGACGACGGTGCCGGACCGACTCAAAAAGACCGGGGACCTGTGGGCGGATATCCTCTCCGCAAAGCAGGACCTGAACAAGGTATTTGGCAAGAAATAAAACGCCTGTCCGGTCCTTCCCCACAACGCCCTCAACTTGACATGAGTACGGGGGTGTTGTAAATTTCTCTATGTTGGCTAAACGGGATAAACTTAATAATTTAAGGAGGCAGATATGTCACAAGCGTTAAAGGACAAGGTAGCCATCATTACCGGCGCCAGCCGCGGGCTCGGCAAAACTTTCGCCTTAAAGTTCGCCGAGGAGGGAGCCAAGCTGTTTTTAACCACCACTAATCTTGAAAGAGCTCAAGACACCGTTAAGGAAGCCAAGGCTAAAGGGGCGGAAGTGGTGATGATACAGGCGGATATCTCCGTGGAAAAGGACTGCCAGAAGATAGCCAGCGAGGCCATGAAGAAGTTCGGCAAAGTGGATATCCTCGTCAATAACGCCGCTATCTGGTACGGAATCAACATCACCCCCTGGGACCAGTGGAAGGTGGAAGACTGGGAACGGATTTACAAAGTGAATGTCATCGGCACCTGGCTGGTCTGCAAAGCCGTGGCGCCGTTAATGGTAAAAGCCGGCAAGGGCAAGATAATCAATATTGCTTCAAATGTGGCGCGTGTCCCGGCGGCGATGTTTTACCTGCCGTATTCCTGCGGCAAGGGGGCTCTTTATACGTTCACTCACGCCCTGGCCAGGGCTCTGGGTCCCTCCGGCATCAACGTCAATGCCATCGCGCCGGGATTCACCGCTTCCGAGGCGAGTTTAAGCCAGCAGGGCAGCGATAAGACATTTGAGTTTGCGACCAGCGAACAGACTTTCCGCCGGCGCGGGCAGCCGACCGATATGACGGGAGCGGCGGTATTCCTGGCTTCAGACGCATCCGACTTCATAACCGGCCAGGTATACTATATCGACGGCGGAACCATAATGCTTTAAACAAAATAAACGCAGGTATAATAAAGAGAGGGGCATTTATCGCCCCTCTCTTTCTTTTTGTTTTAGTAATTCTTATTATTTGTAGACGCCGTATTCTTTGGTGAAGTCGGCAAATGCGTGGATATTTTCCGGCTTGGCTTCATCGAAGAACGCCCCGTTGCTCATGATATAACCGCCGCCCTTGGCGCAGGAATCGATGAGTTTCTTGGCATAGTCTCTAACTTGCTGGGATGTGCCCAGGGACAACATGGCTGACGGTACGTTACCGGCGATACATACCACCTGGCCGATTGTTTTCTTGGCTTTAGCCATATCTGTCTCGTCGAACAGCCAGCAGGTCTTACCCTTGGGTAGATCCTTAATAACATCCAGGCGTGAGTTATATCCGCCCTCGGCCGCCGGGAACGGGACGACTCCTTCAGCAATTAAGCCCATCATAACCTTTCTCAAGGTAGGCCAGTAGAATTTCTTGAACTGCGCATCGGAAAGGAACCCATCGGCGCCTTTATGCAGCGGTATGAAAATAAAAGGATTGCCGCTTGATACGGCTGAGCCTACCCCCATCTTAATCATTATGGGGACCAGCGCTTCCATGGCCTTAATCAGCTTATCGGGCTGGCGGTACATATCTATCATTATCCCCCGGGTGCCCCTTAGTGTATCGCCGATCGTGTCGAACGGCGCCTTGGTAAATCCGGCGACAACGGTGGGGTATCCCAGTGCCATTATCTCGCCTCCGAAGGCGCCCATCGCCCCAGCATATTTGAGGACCTCATTGCCAGCCTCGAAAAGGGCCTTGTAGGCGGCCTGGACGGGGGGCAGGCCGTAGGGAATAAAGTTGAAGGCGACTCCGTACATCTCCAGTATGCCGGTGACAGTAGGAAGTGCCTCGAAGGGTTTCAGGGCGCCGAAGACACGCGGCAGATAGGTTTTATAAAAGAAATTGGATGGGTCTTCGAT
>CAZEUJ010000004.1:0-29041 GCA_964514525.1 uncultured Dehalococcoidaceae bacterium | reverse complement strand
TTTTGAACCTCACCCCCTCTCGCTGACGCACTCCCCTATGGCTAACTGCAGGAGTCTAAGAGGGGCGAAGCCCCTCTTTCTTTTCTTCCCCTTCCCCTGGAAGGGGAAGGGGATAAAGGGGATGGGGTAGCTAGATTCCAGCCTACGCTGGAATGACAAGACAGGAACGGATTCTTCGCTGTGCTCAGAATGACAGGACAATAAGGATTAGTCTATTGACAACCTATTGAGATGCTAATAGAATGCAATCGCTAACGCAGAATAGTATCCTAAAAAAGGAGGGGAACATGAGGCGTGTGGTGACAGGGCACAGGAACGGAAAGTCGGTTATCCTGGAAGATGAGGAAATAGCAGGTCAGGGGATGTTCGGGTTCGAAGCGGCGGGGCTCTGGAAAACAGAAGGAATACCTACAGTACCGCTGCAAGAAAAAGATTATAAAAAACAATTAGTCGTTGAGTTCCCAAACCCCGGTGAAACAGCTGTATCGGTAGTAGTATTTCCCCCGGATGAATTGCTCCTAAAAAAAGCTAAAGAACAGGGCGTGGACATGGTTGAATCCTGGCGCAAACAATACGGGGACGATTTCGGGATGCACACTACAGACACGGTAGACTACGTCGTCATACTCTCGGGGGAGATAGGGATGGAGGTTGATGACGGCGTGGTAGTACACCTGAAACCGGGCGATTGCGTGATACAGAACGGCACGCGCCACGCCTGGCGAAATAAAAGTTCAGAGAACTGCGTTATGGCTACCGTAATGGTCGGGGCTAAACGGAAAAAGAACTGATTAATATCAGTCCGCTACGGCAACGGGACTTTTACCCTTCAATACTCTCTTCAAATACTGACCGGTCATAGAGTCTTTATTGGCGGCGATTTCCTCAGGGGTGCCGGTGGCCACCACATAGCCGCCGAGGTCGCCGGCGCCGGGGCCTAAATCGATAATATGGTCGGCGTTCTTCACGACGTCCAGCTGGTGCTCGATGACCACCACCGTATTCCCCGCATCGACGAGACGCTGCAGCACCCGCAACAGCGCGGCTATGTCCTCGAAAGACAGGCCGGTGGTGGGCTCGTCCAGGATATATAAAGTGCTGCCGGTGGAGCGGCGGGAAAGCTCGGTGGCCAGCTTAACGCGCTGCGCCTCGCCGCCGGACAAAGTGGGGGCGGGCTGTCCCAGGTGGATATAGCCCAGGCCGACATCGTTCAGGGTCTCCAGCTTGCTCCTAATCCGTCCGAAATGCTCAAAATAGTCGAGCCCCTGGGCGACGGTCATGTCCAGCACCTCGGCGATATTCTTCCCCTTGAACTTAATCTCCAGGGCCTCCGTGTTATATCGCGCGCCCTTACAGACCTCACAGGGGACGGTGACATCGGGCAGGAACTGCATCTCGATTTCGATATAGCCCTCGCCGCGGCAGGCCTCGCAGCGGCCGCCCTTAACGTTAAAGGAAAAGCGACCGGGGCCGTAGCCGCGCAGGCGCGACTCCGGGACGGTGGCAAAAAGCTCGCGGATAGACGTGAAAGCTCCGGTATAAGTGGCGGGGTTCGAACGGGGAGTACGCCCGATAGGCGACTGATCAATGTTGATAACCTTATCGATATGTTCGATACCGAGAATGGCATCGCAAACGCCGGCCCGATCCTTAGCCCGATAAAATATCTGCGCCAGCCGGCGATAAAGAATCTCGTCAACGAGGGTGCTCTTGCCACTACCGGAAACGCCGGTGATACAGACGAACTTGCCCAGCGGGATAGAGACATCGATGTTTTTCAGGTTGTTCTGGCGGGCGCCCTTAATAACCAGCTCTTTACCGTTGCCGGAGCGGCGGGAACCGGGGAGGGGAATTACTTTAGCGCCGCTCAGGTACTGGCCGGTCAGCGACTCTTTACAATTCATAATATCGTCCAGGGTGCCGGTAGCCACGATATAGCCGCCGCGCTCGCCGGCGCCGGGGCCCATATCGATAATATGGTCGGCGGCGCGCATCATCGCCTCATCGTGCTCGACGATTAAAACCGTGTTCCCCAAATCCCGCAGCCGCTGCACGGTGCGGATAAGGCGGTAATCGTCGGCGGGGTGAAGGCCTACCGTAGGCTCATCACAGACATACAGGACGCCCATCAGGCCGCTGCCGATCTGGGTAGCCAGGCGAATACGCTGCGACTCACCGCCGCTTAAAGTCATCGAGGCGCGGGCCGTGGAAAGATAGTCGAGTCCCACGTCCTTGAGAAAGCCAAGGCGGGTCCGGATTTCCTTATGAATCTGGTGGGCAATCAGCATCTCGCGCTCGGTCAGCACGTTCTTAGTGATTTCGTCCACCCAGTCCAGCGCCTGCGTGACAGGCATGTTGCTCACATCCATAATATTTTTGCCGCCGACGGTCACGGCCAGCGATTCCGGCTTCAGGCGCTTGCCCTGGCAGGTCAGGCAGGGTTTCAGCACCATATAACGCTCGATGTTCTGGCGGGAACCCTCGGACTCGGTGTCCTTATAAATCCGCTCCATGTTGGGGATAATGCCCTCGTAGCCATCAGAAACGCGGACTGTCCGCCCGAAGCGATTGCGATAAGTGCGATTGTCGCCTTCGCCGTAAAGCAGCAGGTTAATCTCTTTCTCACTCAAATCCTTGACGGGAGTATGCAGCGAAAAGCCGCCCCGCCGTGCCAGAGGTTCCAGCCGCCAGAGATACCAATTATGCGACTGCCACGGCTTGATAGCCCCCTCCATAACGGAAAGCTCCCTATTCAGGACAAGGTCGGGGTCGATTTCCTGTCTAAAGCCCAGGCCGGTACAGGCGGGGCAGGCGCCGTGGGGATTATTAAAACTGAAGGTGCGGGGGGCAATCTCCCCCAGGCTAATGCCGCAGTGGACACAGGCAAACTGCTCCGAGAAAAGAAGCTCCTCACCGCCGGCGACGGACACCAGCACCACGCCAGAGCCCACTTTCAAAGCCGTCTCGACGGAATCGGCGATGCGCGCACGGTTAGCGCTGTCTCCGATGACGAGCCTATCGACGACGACAGCGATGGAATGCTTTTTATATTTATCCAGCGGCGGGATGTCCCCGGAAAGCTCATGGATTTCGCCATCGACGCGGACGCGGGCGTAGCCCTGCTTGCGGAGGTCGTCAAATACCGACTGATATTCACCCTTGCGGTCGGTAACGATGGGCGCCATGATCATGATACGACTGCCGGCCGGCAGGTTCTGGACGGCATCGACGATTTGCTGCACGGTCTGCATGGTTATCTCGCGGCCGCACTGCGGACAGTGGGGATGACCGACGCGGGCAAAGAGCAGACGCAGGTAATCATAAATTTCGGTGACGGTGCCGACGGTAGAACGGGGATTCTTGCTCGGCCCCTTCTGGTCGATAGAGACGGCAGGGCTCAGCCCCTCAATATAGTCGACATCCGGCTTCTCCATCCGCCCCAGGAACTGGCGGGCGTAGGCGGAGAGGGACTCGACATAGCGGCGCTGGCCCTCGGCGTAAATGGTATCGAAAGCCAGAGTGCTCTTGCCGGAGCCGGAAACGCCGGTAATGACCACCAGCTTATCGCGGGGGATAACGACATCAATGTTTTTCAGGTTGTGTTCGCGGGCGCCTTTGACGATGATAGAATCGGACGGCATGATGAATATACCTCTAAAGAGTATTTTACCACAATTGGAAATTGAAACACAAGTTCTATTTTAAAGCTGATTGTGATAAATATCCTAACTATTTAGTGTAACAATCGTTATATCATATGATAAGGGAATATTAGAGAGGGCAATGATGCGAAGAATCAGATTATTTGAGATAATCGGTGCCTTGATATTGCTTTCATTAACGGCCGTCGCCTGCATTTCTTCCATAGGAACTAACGCCGACAGGCTGGCAGGCGTTACCTGGGTATTGAAATCTTACGGAGACCCTAATAACTTAACAGCAGTTGTGCCGGATAAAGAAACGACGCTGGTATTCGACAAAGATAAGAAAACAGTCGGCGGCAACGGCGGGGTGAACAGCTACGGCGGTAAGTATGAAGTTGACGGGGACAAGCTGACCGTAAGCGATATCGTCTCCACCAAAATAGCAGGCCCCCCGCCCCTACAGAACCAGGAAAATGCGTTCTTCAACATTTTGCGGTCGGCACAAAGCTTCGATATCGATGGAAAGGAACTGACGATTACCGGCGCGGAAGGTATACTTGTGTTTACGCAGAAATAACACGTCGGAGACGGTAAACCGCACCGGGGGAGCTTTAAAAACTCCCCCGTTTTTAATTCCCAGAAATAGTATTTTCATATAAAATGGGAGTAAAAATGCGCAAAACGCGTTGTATACGTTATGTATAACTGGTATACTACTAATAATTATAAATTAGATAAAGCATCCTCGTCAGGAGAGACCGCCGTATGAATCCAGATGAAATGATAAAGAGACCGAGAGTAGTGGTTACCGGAATGGGGGCAATAAGCCCGGTAGGCAACAACATCGATGACATGTGGGCGGCCCTGATAGCGGGGAAATCGGGGATAGACTACATCACCAGCTTCGATACCACCGACTTCGAAACCAAGATTGGCGGAGAAGTTAAAAATTACGATGCCAGCATATACACCAGCCGGAAACAGATAGCGCGCATGGACCGTTTCACTCAGTTTGCTGTCGGCGCGAGCCTCCAGGCCGTTCAGTCAGCCAGGCTGACCATCAACGCCGATAACGCCTCCGACTGCGGGGTCATTATCGGCAACAGCGTCTGCGGCCTGCTTTCCGTCTCCGAGCAATACAAAGTCCTGACTGAAAAAGGGCCGGGAAGGGTAAGCCCGATACTCGCGCCAACCATGACCGGGGACGCCGCCTCCGTACAGGTCTCCCTAATCCTAGGGGCCAAAGGGGTAAACTACGCAACTTCTTCAGCGTGTTCCAGCGGCAGCGACGCCATCGGCCAGGCCTACAATACTATCCGACTCGGCGATGCCAAGGTCATGATAGCCGGCGGCACGGAAGCCCCGATAATGCCCATCGTAATCGCCGCTTTCAGCAATATACGGGCGCTATCTGCCAAGAACGAAAATCCCCAAGAAGCCTGCCGGCCCTTCGACGCGAAAAGGAACGGCTTTGTCATGGCGGAAGGGGCCGGGGTAATCGTGCTGGAAGAAGCCACCCACGCCCTCGAACGGGGGGCCCCGATCATCGCCGAACTGGCAGGGTACGGCGCTACCAGCGATGCTTTTCACCTTATCCAGCCTGCACCGGACGGAGCCAGGGCCGCCAGCGCGGTGAGGCTCGCCCTGAAGAAGGGAGATATCAGTACCGATGAAATCGACTATATTAACGCCCACGGGACGGCGACGCTCCTCAACGACCGCATGGAAACCAATGTCATCAAGAACGTCTTCGGCGAGCGCGCCAAAAAAATACCGATATCCGCCAGCAAATCGATGATAGGCCATCTGCTCGGGGCGGCGGGGAGTATCGAGGCGGTAATAACCATACTCACCATGCAGCGCGGCATCATACCGCCGACCATAAACCTGACGTACCCCGACCCCGAGTGCGACCTCGACTACGTACCGCTCCACGCCAGGAAAGCCGAGGTAAAAACGGCCATCTCCAACTCGTTCGGGTTCGGCGGGCACAACTCGGTACTCATCTTCCGTAACTTCAAGTAGGCCAAACCTCACGCTTTTTATCCTCAACCGCGAAATGTCATACATCTGTAATCTTTTATAGAGAGCCTTTAAAACTATTTAATCCGCCGGATTCTGGCCCGGTTTTAACAGCATCGACTTGCCCTAATCTATCCTTCGTAATATTATTTAACCAAGGTGGGCACCAGGGAAGACGACAACGATTTTCCATCCCAAGGCGAACTGCGCCTGCGGCACCTCACCGTAGACGAAGCGTTACCCAAACTCGACCTTTTCCTGCACGATACCTATTTAGTCGGGCTATCTCACGCGAGAATAATCCACGGCAAGGGAACGGGGATGCTGCGGGAAACGGTGCGGAGGGTGCTGGGGAAGCACCCGCTGGTGAAATCTTTCCGGGCAGGCGATAAATGGGAGGGGGGAGAAGGGGTAACGATAGTCGAGTTTACCGAAAAATAATCGACGATTGAACTGGGGCCGAGCTATCCGCTATAATTATTATGTCCTGCATGGTGGGTGTAGCCCAGAGGACTAAGGCGTCAGGTTGTGGCCCTGAAGAACGAGGGTTCAAATCCCTCCACCCACCCCATTATTCGTTTATCCGAAAGTCTATCACATTTTTTAAGCGCCCGGCGGCATGGCTTATCGCCGGTTCATTCGCCCCGGCTCCCCGTCACGCCAACCTGACTAATCCTAACGGATTGAGCTGTCCAAACAACTACCCAAAAGGACTATTTGCAGCCGTGAAAATACTAGCCAAAAGTCTAAAGTTGGGGGGAGAAGTTAGGATAATTACGTTCCGGTTATCTTGAAGGCAGATAGATTATTGGATATAGTTAAGTTTGTCAAGGACATTGTCACTATAGCAATTGTTGATGATACGATTTAGGTTTTTAGCAAAAACGAAAGGCCAGCGTTTGAGTTACCGAGGCAGGTGGCTCGAGCGCGTTCTGCCGCAAGAACAGAAGGGCACCCTGATCTTAGTGGGTGCCTATCGTTGTTTCGCCTTAGCTTTTGCCGTAGCGCTCATCTTCCTGGATCGTCAAGCTGAACTCCGGCTGTGGTCAGACGGGCTCATCATATTAGCGGTCGGCTTCTATACCATACTCAGGATAATCCGGCCGCTTTCCCAGCGTAACGGCATCGCCGCTTACCTCGGCTTCGGCATCGACCTCGCCCTGGCTTTGTCTTTACCCATTTTCACCGGCGGATTATACAGTCCTTTCCTGCTTTATTCACTGTCCCCTATCCTGACGTCGGCGGTGCTCTTCCGCCGCAGGACCACCATGATCCTGGCCTGTCTGCCCGTGCTATCTGCCGCCGCCGGATATATAGTCACGATTACGACTTCCGCGGTAGCGGTCAAAAATCAGCTTCTTTTCAGTTTAGGTTTCCTGGGCATCTACGGGGCGATTTCGTTCCTGCTGTCCTGGTTGTGCTACGTCGTGAAAAATTCTTACGAAGAAACCAAGAAGCGCGCCGTCCATGACGAAAGAAAACGACTTTCCAGGGACATACACGACGGAATGGCACAGACCGTCGGGATTATCTCCTGGAAACTGGACCTGCTACAGAAAAAAGTAGCCGCCAGCCACGTACCGAAGTTATTGACCGAAGTTGAAGAAATCGGACGGCTGGTAACGTATCTTCAAGGGGAAGCGAAAGACGTAATAAATGAACTACGTCTCCGTATACCGAACGACGGAGGATTTGTCTCCGGCCTGTCCCAGTGCGCCGCCGAATTTACGGAGAAATACGGGACAAAGTGCGAACTGAACGTGGCGGGTGAAGAGGTGGAATTACCGGAGCCCGCCGTCCAGGAGCTTTTATGCGTGGTCCGGGAAGCCCTGTGCAACATCAGGAAATATGCCTTAGCCAGCAAGGTCGAGCTCTCGTTGAGGTTCAATAGCGGCCTTATCGAGCTAAGAGTAAAAGACGATGGGTGCGGCTTCGACCTGGAGAGCCAGTCATCGGGACACGGGCTGCTCGTCATGAGCGAAAGAGTGAAGTGCGTGGGCGGGGAGATATTTGTGATCAGCAAGCCGGGGTGGGGAACCGAGATATGCGTCTTTTTATTCGCGGACCCGGGGAGCCGGCAAAAGGTCAGCCTGCCCAACCCTAATGCGAGGTTAGAAGTATGATAAAGGTACTGGTAGTCGATGATCATCCGGTGTTCCGGCGGGGACTCGGCATGGTGCTGGGGGGCTACCCCGAACTGGAAGTAGTGGGGGAAGCGGTCGATGGCATCGAGGCGGTGGAGAAAGCAGCCGAGCTTCAACCTGCCGTCGTCATCATGGACATTCAAATGCCGCGCAGCAACGGCGTAGAAGCTACCTCCGCTCTGCAAAAGGCCGTTCCAAACGCCAAGGTGCTCATCCTGACCGTCTCGGAGAAGAACGGGGACCTTTTCGAGGCCATGCGGGTCGGAGCCCGAGGCTACCTTTTAAAATATGTAGACGTCGACGAGCTGGTGGCCGCGATCAAAGTGGTGGCCACGGGCGACGTAATCATGTCGCAGGTAATGGCGGGCAAACTCATAGATTACCTCCGTCCGGCTGGTGAACAAGCCGACGCTAATGAAACGGAGGCGCTCAGCATGCGGGAACTGGAAGTGCTGCGGCTGGTGGCCGCCGGCGCGAGCAACGGAGAGATTGCGGACAAACTATCTATTTGCGAAGCTACGGTGAAAGCCCACCTGCGCAATATCATGGACAAGCTGCAAGTTAAAAACCGGGCCCAGGCGGTTGCCAGGGCTTTCAGCAACGGCGTGCTGAAGCACTAGCGGCCAGGGGCCGCCGCCGAATATTCATAAAATCGTCTAAAGCCAATCTGGGAACATATTTTTCCGGGGAAAGTCCACTAACCTCACATTTACCACCAAAAGTAGTCCGTTGGTAATAGTACTTAGCGGGAAGAACCGCGGGAGTACCGTCCTCACGCCACGAATATTTCACGAACAAATTAGGAAATTAGTACTAAGTCTGGACTAGTACTTTTGGTGGATTACCCTACTAGTCGAAAATCATCCTTACGGGTAATTGTTATGGCGGGCGGGACATGTTTTACTGATAGCGTGGCAAAAAGAGAGGGTTCCAGTCCCCGAACTGAGAGGCATGGAACCCCCGCATGGGGAATAACCGCCATGCATGATAATTCTAGCACACTCCCACCACCAGGCAAGTCCCCAGGGCCGATATGCGGTAATAGCCACAAAGTATTTTCCCATACCTCTAAATCATGACCCAAGCTAAAACAAAAATCTAAAAAAGGAGAAAAAAGTGAAAAAATTTATTGCTATTGCAATAGCCCTTATCGCCGTACTGGCGATGACCGTCCCGGCGATGGCCGACACAGTAGGCAGCGGCGTCGTCGTGGGCGGCGATGACACCCCCCCCTACATGATAGCCCTGACCGTGACGCCTGACGACACAGCGGGGGACGGCGTCCAGGTGGACCCTGAGTTCTGCAAACCGAACACAGACGGCACCTTCCCGCCATCAAATATTTTCAATGATGGCTGGAAAATGGTCAAGTTCTACGTTGAAATCGGCCATGTGAACGGCGTCGAGAACATCGAGAACGTAGCCATCGACGTCAACTACCCGGCCACTTTTGCTGACGCGGGAGACGAAATCCTGTTCTGTGACAGAAAGGGCACGCTGAAGTTCGAAATCAACGTCCACAAGGTCGACTCAAGCTGGACGGCTGAAGTTGTCTATCCATACTCGGAATTCTATCCGGGCATGGTCCCCGCCGATCCACTAACCCCCAAAACGCCCTGGTTGGTCCGCGAGCTCGTCTATGGCGAAACCTCCGATATGGTTGACGTAAACTGCGACCACAATCTGGGCAACGATAACGATAAGACCTGGGGGGACTTCCTGCCTTACTGGGGCACCAACAGGGTCAAATACGCCGACGCGTATACCGCGGCCAGTGCTTTTGACCTGTACCAGCTCGGCCAGGCCATCGTGCTCGAGATCAAAGGCTGGTTCTGGTTCCACCAGCCCGGCGACCACTATACTGTCAGCGCCAAGGCCTCCACAGAGGGTGGCGCGACCAGCCCGGTTCTTAACGGCGGTAACAAATTCCTGTACTACAACCGCGTCATCGGCCTGTACATCGACTTCGACGAAGTCAACTACGGGCCAGTCGAGATCGGCGGCACCTCCTGGGCAATGGGCGACCGCTTCCTGACCACCCCTGGACTGCCGACCGTCTGGAACAACGGCAACGCCAGCGCGCAGGTACTGGTAGCCTCCACCAAGATGGTCAAGGACTACGCCGGTAATGCCGCAGATATTCACGACAGCATCTACTACGATTCTGCGGCCAAGACCATCGAGCACTTCGACGCGAGACTGTACTACTGCGACGGCGACGGCGCTGTCGTGCAGATGGGTACAATCGACTATCTTGCCGATGCTGCCGCGAAAGTAATCACTAGCAGCCCTAACCCAGTCTTACTGCAGGCATGCCGCCCGGCCAAGATCGAGTTCTCGGTAGAACCTGAACTCCTCGAGTCTCAGGAAGCTGGCAATTACGCGGGCTTCCTGACCGTGAGCGTCGCTGCTTACACGGGCACCACGCCAGTTACTCCCTAACCTGACCTAACAACAGACCCCGGGCGGGCCGGTCTTAACCCTTAACCCCGGCCAGCACGGGAAGCACGGAGGGGGCGGGCGGTTTGTACCGCCCGCCCCCTCTTAAAATATAGTATAATAGAACTATCTGAAGGAGAACATCGTGAAGAAATACAGGCGAAATATTTTCAAGGGCGGCCTGTTTATCCTGATACTGTTTTGCCTGGCCCTGCCCGCCCTGCCGGCGATGGCAGGCTCCGGAATCGGCCTCGGGCCGGCCACTATCGATATCGTGGACGCCATGAGGGGCTCCATATATAAAAACAGCATCACCATTTTTAACACCGGCGACCAGTACACCGATTACGGGGTCACCATCGACGGGGAAGCCGCCGCCTGGGTCACCCTGGACTACCAGGGTCAACCTTTCGAGCGTATCACGGTAGCTACCGAGGGTAAAGAAGCCTTCGGGGTAACGGTCACCGTCCCCGGGGACGCCGCCAACCGGAAGTACACAGCCACAGTCACCGTTACCAGTGTTCCCGGCGGCGCGTCCGGTTCCGGCTCGGGCGCGGGTGTAGCCCTATCGGCATATGCCAACATTAACATCACGGTCACCGGCACGCAGCATATCTCCGGCAAGGTCAACGGCATTACCGTTAAGGACCAGGAAACGGGATTTCCCCTCGTATTAAAAGTATTTTTTGAAAACACCGGCAATGTCATCGTGGCCCCCAGCATCGATGTCAACATCGACTGGAACGGTAACAGGATCGACAGCTTTAATTACAGCGGTACCGAAATAGCGCCATCCAAAGGGGACTTCATCGACGTCAAGTGGGATACCACCGGGCGGGTGCCCGGGGACTATATCGCCCACGTGATAGTCAACCTGGACGGCCAGCAGATTTATACCCAGGACGTGAGTTTCAAGATCCTGGTATTAGGTTCCCTGACGCGCTCCGGCGAACTCGGTGATGTGAGCGTCAAGGGCACTATGGAAGTCGGTAAACTTGCCAAGATAGAGGGGGTATTCTCCAACACAGGCGCCGCCAACGTTATCGCCAGGCTGACGGGAGAAATCCTTCTTGATGGCAACCTAGTACAGATACTGGAAGGCGATGAAGTTATGGTCGACAGCGGAAGACAGGCGACACTCTCGGCTTATTTCACTCCCGAGCAGGAAGGCAAGTACACTGCAAAAGCCCAGGTGGACTTCGGGGGCAAGAAGACCGATGTCAAAGAGATTACCTTTAATATCGGCACAGGCCAGGGGTCTTCCAACGAGGACGGAGGCACGGGTAAATCGTTCAACATGCTGTACCCGATAGTCGGCGTAGTCGGCCTGATGATAATAGTCATGGTACTGGTAGCATTGAAAAGGCGGGCCCCGCAGATTTAAATCAGGAGTCCGCGCAAGAGCGGACCAGAGAACGCAACAGGAGGGCATAGAGAATAATCTCTATGCCTTTCGCTATATAATTCCAAAAACCCAAAGAAGCTGCAGCGTAACGCTTTGACGAGGTCCTGACCAGCAAGTATAATATCAGGGCGTGCGCCTGTAGCTCAGCGGACCAGAGCATCGGTCTTCGGAACCGGGGGTCGTGGGTTCGAATCCCTCCAGGCGCGCTGATATCCTAAAGATTCACACAGAATATTTTGAGAATCCTGATGTTCCTTTAACACGGTAGCTGTTGAAGGTGTCAATGCAATTAGCCTACGACTCTTTTCTGTCTTTGGTTGCCGGAAGATAATTTTACCACCTCTGACCTGATGTAATGATCTTTTTACGGAAATCTGAAGTAATAGCAAATCGACATCTTGCCAGCGCAGTTCCAATAGTTCACTCCGGCGCATACCAGTAAACAAGGCTGTATAAAATAAGGCGTAATATTGAGTAGGCCGCGCCATTTCCAAGAAGATGTGAATATCTGACTCACTCATGGTTCTCATATCATGACGTTGAGCCTTGGGAATAGTTACCGCATCCACCGGATTGCGAATTAAAGTGCCCATTTTGACGGCGCGTATTCAATCCATCCGGGAACCTCTTTCTTTTTAGGTGTTCGATAGTTTCCAAGTGATGATAGTACACAAAATGGACAAAGGTGACGCCCGCTACACGATCTACTTTATTATTTGATAACGATGAACAAATGTATTGAGCTTAATTTTTCCCCCGAGGATCAGGTAGTTTTACATATTGATTTCCAGAATTTGCAGTGCTAATATTAGCAGGCAATGGCACACCTGCAACGATCTTAGGGGCTCTTGAGGCTATGTAATAATTAGAAATCGATTAGAAAGGGGGATGTATCGTAAGAAAGAGGCTAGTAAAATGTAAGTCCGAATTCACTTCAGAAGCAGGTGGTTTTTCTCCCCTACGTAATTGAGGCAATAATTAGGTTACAAAAGGAGGTATCATCCAACCATGAAACGATGTTTATTAGTTATCATCGCGCTTTGTTTGATAGGCACGATGGCCTTTACCGGTTGTTCCAAAGAAGCAGAGACGCCTCAAACGTTGAAAATCGGTGTATTAGCGGACCTTTCCGGCTTTCTTTCTGTATTTTACATCGAAGCAGTTAACGATCTGCAGATTACAGCTGACTATATCAATGAGAAGGGCGGGGTCACCGTTGATGGGAAAAAATATATCATTCAACTGGTGGTAAGAGATTCGAAAAGCGGCCCCGATGGCGCTCTAGCTGGAGCCAACCAGTTAATCTTTGAGGACCAGGTTAAGTATGTCATCGGTCCCATTGCTTTTGAAGGGGCCGCCACAACGCCATTATTCGAACAGAATAAAATACTACATATTTTTAACACAGCCACAACCTCACGCCTGGAAATGGGCCCCGATTGGCCTTATGCCTTTAGCGCCGATGATTCAGCACTCGACTTCGCAACGGTAACATTCAAGATCGGCAAGAAGGAATTCCCGAATGCAAAGACCTGTGTCATGATTATACCCGACGATGGCACGGAACCTTATCTGATGCCGCTTGTAACACCTATATTACAGAGTATGGGTTATACAATTCTAAACGACGGCAAGGCCGTTCTCTACCCCAACGATATGCAGGACTTCTCCCCGATAGCGAGCAAGCTTAATTCACTGGATCCGGATATTATGTTCCAGGCGCAGGCCGCTCCTCCTGCAGCGTATGGCATACTCGGTGGCATGAGAGCGCTGGGAAACGATGCTGCCTATGTTTCTACTTTATTCCCCGGCGACCCGAATAACGTGATTGCGGCGGTCGGACCCGAGGCTGCCACAAACTTCGCTTTCTTAAATTATACGAAAGATGACCCCGGTTATGGGCCGCTCTTAAAAGAGTTAATCTCCAGATTATCGCCAGATGCGCCATTCTTTACCTTTACATTAGGCAACTGCTTGATGGTATTAACCAACGTTATGGAAGCAGCCGATAGCCTGGACGTTGATGACATAAAAGCTAAATGGGAATCAATGGATACTATTGAAGGCGTCTACGGAACAGGTAAGGTTGGTGGACTAAAGACATTCGGAGCTCGCCACGCCGTAACATGGCCGGAGCCATATAACATGGTGATGAATGGAAAGGTCATCAAAGACCTACCATGGATCGATCCGGGCCCAACCCCTTAATCGTATAAACAGAGTTTTAACGATGCTATGGCGGGGAAACGACCCCGCCATAGCAATTGAAATTGTCAATATGATTGGTTAGACTAGAGAACGGGATAAAGGCCACCTGTATATGACTTTATCCCGTTTCAAACTGCATATAGCCTGAGCAACAAATTAACGCTCCAAATCAGGATTTTAAATTAATCCCGGAAGCTGCTCATATGGAATTATTCATACAAACCGTAACCAACATGTTAGTGCTGGCTGCCGTATATATATTGGTCAGCCTTGGATTTGCTTTCCTCTTTAACATGCTGGGGATTTTCAACGTTGCCCACGGCTCGATATACATGGCAGCGGGCTATCTCGGCTATTTGTTTATCGAGGCATTAGGCTTAAATCAGTGGCTCGGCTTGTTAATAGTGGTCGTTTTGTTTTCGGGTTTGGGAGTGTTCCTGGAGAGGTTTTGTTTTCGTCCCTTTATCGGAGATTTTAACCGCCAGATTATGATCGGGGTAGCGATTATCGCGATTTTAGAGACATCCGTCAATATTCTGATTGGTAGCCAGATGTATATCATCCCCACTTTCATAGAGGGAACTCTTAAAGCCGGGGCGTATTCCGTCGCCTGGGACAGAATATTTGCCTTTGGCTTGGGAGGAGTCCTCCTTGCTTTAGTCATTCTCTTTGTCAACCGCTCACGATGGGGGCAGCAGATGCAGGCTATCACCCAGAATATGGAGGGCGCGGCTTTGCAGGGCATCAATATTCACCGGATTTCGGCTATCGTTTCAGCACTGGGTTGCGCTCTGGCAGCGATCGCTGGAATCCTGATGGGCTCTTTATATATTCTTGACCCGTTCATGGGGAATGGTACTCTAATTAAAATCCTGATCCTGATTATTCTCGCCGGAGTAGGCAGTTTTAAGGGTGTTATTTTCATGGGTCTACTGCTGGGGGCTTTGTATGCCACTTTACCGTTATTTATTCAGGGCGCTGCTAGCGATGCTGTGGCGGTGGTAATCATCCTTGTCATATTACTTATCCGGCCACAGGGATTTTTTGGACACGAAGTATCATGAAGAGAGATAGGATGAATAAATGGGCCAAGCCTGTGGCTTTGATGGGGCTGATAATCATATTAGCTTTATTGCCGCTTTTATTCAGCTCACCTTATCTACTCCACATTCTTATCCTAACCTTTATTTATATTGTGGGAGCGGTTAGCTTCCGTACCATAACTATTTCCGGACAGTTCCCGCTAGCCCACGCCGCCTTTATGGGCATCGGGGCCTATACCGCCGCGATGACCTCTCTTTACTGGAACTGGTCACCATGGATTACCATCCCGATGGGAGCAATAGCCGCCGGAATTATCGGCATCTTATTCGGATACCCATTTGCCAGATTGAGAACCCTCTATTATGCGATGGGGAGCCTTTTTTTTGGAGTAGCTGTAACCTATATCCTACAATCTTTAAAAATCACCGGCGGTTACGTAGGACTCACCAATATCCATCCATTATTTTCCAGCACCAGTAGAGTTCCATATTACTATTTCTTTCTGGTGTTAGCCCTGGTTTGTGCGGTTGCACTGTATCGGTTTGAGTTTAGCCGCATTGGCACTAATCTAAAAGCGATAGCCCAGTCTCACCTGCTAGCCTCAAGCGTGGGCATCAATGAGGTCCGTTATCGCGTTATTGCGGTTGCAGTAGGCTGTTTCTTTGTTGGGTTAGTGGGAGCCGCATTTGCCCACTATAATGGGATCGTCACTCCTACTACTTTTAATTTATCAGCAACGCTCTGGCTCGCGATGTATGTGATGATAGGCGGTATGAACAGCTTTGCCGGGCCGCTTATCGGTACACCAATTCTTTATTTTATCCCACAATATTATTTCTCTGATCTTAAATCCTATTCTCCTTTCATTCCTGCTGTAATACTAATAATAATCGCTTATCTAATGCCCAAGGGATTGGCCGGACTGATTTTCATACTCAAATCACGATATCTGGATAAATTGTGGAGCAGGATAAAGGGAAAGGGAGTTATTAATGCTGCTGGAAACTAAGGACCTGACGAAAAATTTCGGCGGGTTGACAGCGATCAGCCATTTCGATATATACATCAATTCAGGCGAGATCGTGGGGTTGATCGGGCCTAATGGAGCGGGAAAGTCTACCCTCTTTAATTTAATTACCGGCATATACCCCCCAAATAGCGGCCAGATTGTTTTTAACGGTAAAAACATCACCAGGGAAAAACCGCATCGTGTAGCAGCCCTGGGCATTGGTCGGACTTTTCAGCTCAATCCTCTATTTGCGGATTTCACCGTTTTACAAAATGTATCTTCCTCCTTTCATCTGCATCCCCATTCCAACCTCTTTAATATCTACTTCAATACCGCAACGTACAGGAAAAATGAAACCTATATTCAGGAACAATCCCTGGTGATACTGCGGTTGGTAGGGCTGGAAAAGGTGAAGGATGAACTTGCCAGGAACCTGCCTCACGGCTATCAAAAAATGTTGGGAGTAGCCAGGGCTTTAGCTACCCAGCCTAAGCTGCTGCTATTAGATGAACCCCTGGGGGGAATGAATCCATTAGAAATCGATTACAGTTTAAATTCGATCCGGAAAATGCGTGAGCAAGGCATTACCGTATTGATTGTAGAGCATAATATGCGAATATTGGATTTGTGCGATAGGGTAGTGGTCATCAGCTTTGGGCAAAAGATTTGTGAAGGTCTGCCGAAAGAAGTTCGGGAAAACAGAGAGGTGATCTCAGCCTATCTTGGTGGTGAACATGCTAGTTGAAATATCGAATGCGACGGTCTATTATGGTAAGTCCATAGCGATCGAGAATGTTTCGGTGGGAGTTCCGGAGGGAGCCATAGTGAGCATTATCGGGGCTAATGGTGCCGGCAAAAGCACTGTTTTAAGAGTCTTAACCGGATTGGTACCCTTACGCAGTGGAGAGATTATTTTTCAGAATCAGAAGATTAGCGGAAAAGAGACATCGGAGATTGTTAAAAGAGGGATCGTCCTGATCCCGGAAGGCCGCCAGCTGTTTCCGTATATGAGTGTCTTGAATAATCTTAAATTAGGTGCAACGTTACGCCGCGATAACACTGGTATCAAAGAAAGCCTGGAATACGTTTACAAGCTTTTTCCCGTTTTGCGAGAGCGGTCCAGCCAACAAGCCGGGACCTTAAGCGGGGGTGAACAGCAAATGTTGGCGATAGGGCGCGGTTTGATGGCTAACCCCAAGTTGCTGTGTATGGATGAACCATCTCTGGGCTTGGCACCTATCGTGGTGGAGCATTTGGGAGAGGTAATCAAGGATATCAATAAAAGGGGAGTGAGCGTGCTGTTAGTGGAGCAGAACGTTCATTTGGCTTTAGGAATAGCCAGCCGTGGTTACATTTTGCAGGTGGGGCAGGTGGTACTGGAAGGCGAAATTGAAATGATAAAATCCAGCGATATTGTTAAGAAGGCCTATCTAGGCGGCTAGTCTCGCTAAGCCAATTGTAATCATAAACTAGAAACTGGCATAATTTATGATAACAAGTTAGCTAAATGAAAGAGAGAATATAAATGATAGAAAAAGACAAATCTGGCATGGAAACTGGAAAAGAAAAATCCTTCGTAAAAGGACTTAGTCTGGCGGATTTCGGCATTGATGGCAATCCTTCATTAGTCGATGTCAGCAGGGGGAAGATAGTCAGGATCCGACCGTTACACTATGAGTGGAAATACGATAAAAAGAATTTCAATCCCTGGAAAATAGAGGCACGCGGCAAGGTCCTGGAACCCAATATGAAAACATTATTGCCTCCTTTCGCCCTGGCATATAAAAAGCGGATCTACTCTCCCAACAGGATTCTCTACCCGCTGAAGAGAGTTGATTGGGACCCGAATGGATATAGAAATACCGAAAACAGGGGGAAGAGTAAATACGTTAGAATCTCCTGGGACGAGGCCGTGGCAACCATAGCCCGCGAGTTAAACAGGATAATAAAAAAATTCGGGTCAGAAGCCGTGCTTGCCCAGGCGGACGGACACGGTGAAGGAAAAACGGTACATGCCGCTCACGGCAGCGCCCTCAAGCTTCTGGCATTGTTGGGCGGTTGTACGCTGCAGATGAGAAACCCGGATAGTTGGGAAGGGTGGGCCTGGGGTGCCAAGCATGCCTGGGGCATGGAGCCCGTAGGGGAGATGGGACCATCGGCTAATGTAATACCTGATATTGCCGAGAATACCGAGCTGCTTCTGTTCTGGGGGTGTGACCCGGAAACCACACCCTGGGGATTCAACGGGCAGATGGCAAGCCGTGTCTGTTACTGGTTTACCGAGCTTGGCATAAAGTGCCTATATATCTGCCCGGAACTGAACTATGGAGCGGCTGTCCACGCCGATAAGTGGATTCCCATCAGGCCGAATACCGATGCCGCCCTGCAACTGGCTATAGCTTATGTCTGGATTACCGAAGGGACTTATGATAAAAAGTATGTCGCCTCACATACGTACGGCTTTGAGAAGTTCGAAGAATATGTTCTGGGAAAAGAGGAGGGGATACCCAAGACGCCGCAATGGGCGGCAAAGATAACCGGTATCCCTGCCATGACCATCAAGGCGCTGGCAAGAACCTGGGCAGCCAGACGGACGTCAATCGTTCATGGTAACGGCGGTCCCGGCATGAGAAGCGCTTACGCCACGGAAGCCGGCAGACTTGAAGTTCTATTGTTAGCGATGCAGGGACTGGGCAAGCCAGGGACTCACCAGCTTAAGATGCTCGAATGGGGTCTGTCCGGTATGTGGAACCCGAAGGGAAGCCCGATGCCAGCGCCCAAGCATTATCCATATTTCTTAAGGCCTTGTTATTCCATCACGGAAATCGGCGCGCGAGAGACCTCTCTCGAAAGGAGGACGACCCAGCCGGGACTGGCGGAACTGCTGACACCGGTGCCGGTCGATCCGAAACAGTTTATTCCCAAGGACCTCATCCATGAGGCCATTCTCAACCCGCCGATAAGCTGGTATGGCAACTCGACCTTTCCCGGCACGGTTGAGGACCAATTCGTAAAATACACCTACCCAGCCAAGGGCTGCTCGGAAATACATATGATATGGACGGATTCACCCTGCTGGATAACCTGCTGGAACGACAGCAATTCCTTCATAAAAGCGCTGCGAAGCCCGAAGGTAGAATTCATTTTAGCCCAGCACCAGTGGTTGGAAAACGATTGTCTATTTGCCGATGTCATCCTGCCGGTCAATACCAAATTCGAGGAACATGATATAACGACCGACCATGAAAGCGGGCAATTTTCCACCGTTATGGACGGGGGCAAATGCATTGAATCCGTTGGCGAATCAAAAAGTGATTATGAGATAGTGTGCATGATAGCCGCCAAACTCGGCCTGCTGGAGAAATACACCGGAGGCAAGTCTGCTGAAGAATGGCTGCAAATATCCTTTGAGCATTCCGGGATGCAGGACTTAATTAGCTACGAAGAATTTGAAAAAAAGGGGTATTACGTGCTCCCGACGGACCCGGAATGGAAGAAATATCCGCCGGGTTTGAAAAAATTCTACGAAGACCCCGGGAACAATCCTTTGAAGACCCCCTCCGGCAAGATAGAGTTTTATTCCCAAAATTTAGCCAAATATTTCGCCGATGACAAGGAAAGACCACCTGTGCCGCACTGGATTGAAAAGGGAGAGAGCCATGATGAAAGGCTTTCCAGCGCCAGAGCTAAGAAGTATCCCCTTCTTATCATGTCCAACCATGGCAGATGGAGAGTGCATGCCCAGTGCGATGATATTACCTGGACAAGGGAAATACCGACCTGTAAGGTAGCAGGCCTTGATGGCTATAAGTATGAGCCGCTCTGGATTAATCCGGCGGACGCGGTGAGGAGGCGCATCCGAAGCGGCGACGTGGTTAAAGTATACAACGAAAGAGGGACGGTGCTCGGCGGTGCCTATGTGACCGAGAGAATGATGCCCGGCGTCGTTTACATGGACCACGGGGCCAGGTATGACCCGATAGTCGCCGGAGAGCTCGATAGAGGAGGAGCGATTAATACGATAACTCCCCACAACACAACCTCCAAGAACGCCACGGGAATGGTTGTCAGCAGCTTTTTGGTCGAAGTCAAGAAAGCTAACCTAGATGTATTGAGAAGTAAATACCCTGAAGCATTCGAAAGACCATATCATGTGGCTGCTGGCTTGCGTATGGAGCGAGTAATATTAAGGAAATAGCCTAAAGCTAGATATTATACTGACTAATATCAAACCTTTGGCCTTGCATGATACTTTACGTCTTATTGTGAATTTTCGGTGCGTAATTTGTCCACCCGGGTGGCCTAGACCAGCGTTAATCTTTTTTATATGTTATATCAGCCCTGTCTATGGGATAATAAGGTCATATAATAAGCGTCTTTGTCATCCGGTGGCACGATTTCTTGTTCTTTTTTCTCCAGCCTGTTGGCGTTTGAGGAGCACAGAACAACGCAATTGCCACAACCGATACAACGGTCAAGATTTACGACGGCGATACCATCAACCATGGCTCTAGCATCCATCTGGCACTTCTCAATACATATCCCACAACCATCACAAAGTTCGGGGGCGACTACTGCATAGTAATTAGCCAGGAAAAATTCCACCGGGCGAGGGTGGGCTTTAATGGGCTTCAGGAAAACGCAACAATCTCCACAGCAAACGCAGATAGCTTCTGGCTTTTGTGAATTTTCTGGCTGTAGGACCAATCCATCTTTTTGGGCTTGCCTTAAAATATCATGGACCTCCTCTCTGGAGATAAAGCGGCCAACCCCCATATCAACATAGTGCCTGGCATGGTCCGGGTTAATCATTAAACACGTCTCTTCAAGTTCAGTCTTCGTACACTTTACTCCGAAGCGCTTTGTCTTTTGCCGACAGATACAGTTGGCCACGGCAAATGGCCCTGGAGCACCTTCAATCATTTTTCCTACATCATCATAGGTATTGACAGGGAATTTTTCAGGACGAGGAATACTTTCACCTACCGGAACGGTACGTAGAGGGTTAAGTATCTTTGGACTGGATGTTCTCTTACCAAAAGTTTCACCAGCATATTCATTCAGGTAATTAAAGAACTCCTTCGTGAGCTTGTGGTCCAGTTGAACACTAAGCATGCCACCAGCGGTAGGGTCCGGGGCCCCATAATGTGTTTGATCATAGCCTTCATAATAAGGCCTGAGTGTTCCTTTATGCAGCATCTGGTTAAGTATTCCCTTTAACTCTTTAGTGGAGATGGATATACCACTCTTCTTGATACGATATTGAATCTGTTTTGCCGTTTGTGGCTTCATGGAAAGGTGAACGGCTACCTTGGCTTCTTCCGGTGTGAAGAGGTATTTCAACAGTCGAATGTCCGAACCAGACTCCGTCGCCGAGAAGCCTCCTGGCAAAGTATCTAAAAAATTTTGTAGATCGTGATAGACGTTGGTCTCGGTATCCATTTCATCCTATCCTAACAATATATTTAGAGTGCTCGAAGAGATACCCAATGAAACAAGTATGTTAAAAATGCCTACTAATGGTAATGCCCATTTAAACAATTGTCAAACGGATTTTAGGAGATCCGCAAGATTCAGCGTATATTATGTCAACGCTAAGAAAGAGCAAGAGGAAATGGGTCCCGGCTTCAGCCTGCCTTAGCGCAAAGACGATCTGCTCCGAGGTATATTGAGATTTTTTCATCTGGGCAATGTTCCTTCCAAAGTATTTTGGCATCCTGAAAAAATCTCCTCACTTTTGACCCAGTTTTGAGGGAACAGATCAACTATAGCTAGAAATACTTGTAGATAAACGACCATATTCATGACACTTAAACATCCTGATTGCAGGAAAATGTTGTTGAATGGGTTATCAAAAGAATTTGTAATTATTAAGGGCAGATTGGCCGTACGCAAATGTATTTAAAGAAATCCGCTATTGACATCGTCAGTTGGAAGAGACGATAATAATCGAAAATAGAAAAACGGGGCAGCTCTTGATTGACAGGAGAAGAAAAGGAGAAAAATGGCGAAGAAAGTAGCGAAAAAAACGGTGAAAAAGAAGGCGGAACTCAAGTACGAAAAATATTTCATCAAAGATGTGATACGTGAGGCCATGAAAAAGGAATGGGGAGGAGAAGCGATATCAGCAGGCCGGGGACATGAGGACATCATACCGGCGGATGCCAGAGCGCTACCTGCCATAACAGTGGTCAGGAAACCTTACATGTTCCATGAGCCGGTCCACAAACACATGTTCACGGAGTATTTTTTCTTCTTCGGCTCAAACCCGATGGATATGCATGACTTTGATGCCGATATAGAGTTCACTTTCGGACCGGAGAGGGAAAAACATGTAATTAATAGACCGACGATCGTTGTCGCCGCGCCGGGTGTCTACCACTGCCCGCTGAACTACGTGAGAGTCGGTAAACCCTTTTATTGCCTGGAAATGTTCATGACAACAGGATACTCAGGATTAGATCTCGGTGAAGACCTGAAAGAAATTAGAGTAACTGAACCAAACTACAATAGATATTTCATCAAAGACGTTATAAAAGACAACAAATGGGGCGGCGAAGGACTGGGGCTAGCCGCGGTACCGGAGCATATTATACCGGCGGGAGCAAGAATAACGATGGGACTGACGGTGGTCAGGAAACCATACATGTTCCATGCGCCGACTCATAAACACAATTTCACAGAGTTCTTTTATTTCTTTGGCTCAAACCCGATGGATATGAAAGAATTCGACGCTGAAATAGAGTTCAACTTCGGTATAGAAATAGAAAAACATATCATTAACAGCCCTACCGTCGTAGTCGTGCCGCCTGGGGTATTCCACTGCCCGTTAAACTACGCTAAAGTTGGCAAGCCTTTCTACTGCCTGGAAGTGTACATGACCTCTAAATACACAGGAACGGATTTAGTGCCGCAAATGCCGTGAATTGTCATGTTCTATTACTCATCAATAAAATCGAATACATTCGGGACTATTACAACCTGCGTATAGTGCTTCGGTATTTGCGTTTCTTAAGATCCGGCGGTCAGCAACGATACTTCAAAACAAATATCATTATTCCAAGAGGGATTGATTTTATTATCAGGAATTATCTACTTTAAAGTAGATAATTCCATTATTGTCTCAGGCAGAATTCAATTCTACTTCCCCTCAACCAAGGCCATATCATAAAAAGGTGCCCTATTTCCTGACTTTCTACCTAGTAGCTACCATATTGAATTATATGTACCGACGTTCACCAGGTTCTTGTGAATCCAACTCAACACCTCATGTAAATTAAACCTGTACCAAGAGTGATCCGGTGTGTCCCCATTTTTAAACATTTATTCCTCATCTTTGATCCATTTTTCTATTGTACTAAACTCTGAGGCAAGCAGCCATGTGCCCGTTACCAATGTCTTTTAACCATGGTCTTTCTGTTTGACAGTCGGCAGTGGCCATGCTGCATCTAGGGTGGAAATGACATCCCAGAGGTGGGTCGGCGGGGCTTGGCACCTCGCCCTTCAGTACGGTGCGGGTCCGTTTCCTTTCTATCACCGGGTTCGGTACCGGTACGGCAGAAAGTAGGGCCTTAGTATAAGGGTGGAGGGGATTTTCATAGAGCTCTTTTGAGTTGGCAATTTCAATGATGCATCCCAGGTACATCACCGCCACACGGTTACTGATGTGCTGGACAACGGAAAGGTCATGGGCGATAAAAAGGTATGTGAGCCCGAGTTGTTCCTGTAACTCTTCCAATAGGTTGATAATCTGCGCTTGGATGGAGACATCTAGAGCGGATACAGGCTCATCGCAGATTATCAACTCGGGCTGACAGGCCAGGGCGCGCGCAATACCCAGACGTTGGCGCTGACCGCCACTGAATTCATGAGGGACACGGGTCATCATGGAAGGGTCCAGTCCGACTAGTTTGAAGAGCTCATCTATTCTATCATTATAGCCTTTAGTTTTCATGCCATGAATGATTAGCGGCATACCGACGATGGTACGTGCTGTTTGCCTGGGGTTAAGAGAGCCATATGGGTCCTGGAAAATGGCTCCCATACGGGAACGGACCGAACGAAGCCGATCTTCGTTCATGCCGGAAATATCCGTGCCGCTAAATATTATTCTCCCGGCTGTAGGTTTATACAGGCGTAGTATGCACCGCCCGATTGTCGTTTTACCGCAGCCACTTTCACCCACTAGGCCGAGCGTTTCGTTTTTCTTTATGGTAAAACTGATATCATCGACGGCTTTTATCTCGCCGACCTTGCGGCGTAACAATCCGCGGGTAATCGGAAAATACATCTTGAGGTTCAATAGTTCCACCACGTTCGTTGAATTTCCCTGGTTCATGGCTTATCCCTTCCCTCTATAACAGGCTACATAATGCTGTTCTCCCACCATCTCGAGCGATGGCCAGGGGTTCTGCCGGCATACGTCACGGACATAGTCGCACCTGGGTAAAAAGGCGCAGTTGGGAGGCATATTTATTAGGTTAGGAGGCAAGCCTTTGATGGGCACCAGTTTTTTTTCCTGCCGTGTCTCACCGAGATGGGGAACACATTTGAGCAGTCCAATAGTATAAGGGTGCCAGGGATTAAGAAAAATGTCATCCGCGAGCCCTGACTCCACAATATGCCCGGAATACATAACGTAAATCCTCCCGGCATACCGCGCGACCACGCCGAGATTGTGTGTCACGATAACGAGGGCGGTGTTGAATTTATTAACCATATCCTGCATCAATTCCAGCAGCTGCGCTTGAGTGGTAACGTCGACAGCCGTCGTCGGCTCATCGGCAATCAATATTTTAGGATTACATGAAAGTGCTATCGCAATCATTACTCTCTGGCGCATGCCGCCGCTGAACTGGTGTGGATAAGCATCTAGGCGGTTTTTCGCGTCCGGGATACCAACCAGTCGCAGTAGCTCGATTGCCCTCTCCCCCGCCGCTTGCGGCGTCATGTCAAGATGGATTTCCATGCTTTCGGTCAGCTGCCGGCCGATGGTAAGCACTGGATTAAGCGAGGTCATCGGCTCCTGGAAAATCATGGCAATCTTAGCCCCGCGAATGGAACTCATCGCGTCGCTTTTGGACTTGTATTGTAGTAAGTCCTGACCTTCAAGCATCACTCTGCCGCTGACAATCTCTCCCGGAGGGCTGGATATTAGCTGTAGGACGGAAAGCATGCTGACCGACTTTCCGCAGCCGCTTTCTCCTACCAGACCGATTATTTCCTTTTCATTGATATCAAAGGAGATTCCATCTACCGCTTTAACCAGTCCGCGATATGTATGGAAATATGTTTTCAGGTTTTCAACACTTAATAAAGGCGCCATGATGCATGCCTCACAGTATGTATGCAGAAAGTTATATCACACCTCTTAGTTTCGGGTCCAGGGCATCTCTTAAACCATCGCCCAGCATGTTAAAACCAAAGACAATCAGCATAATTGCTACACCTGGGGAAATAGCCAGTACCGGGTTAGTCATCAGGAATTTATAGCCATCATTGACCATACCTCCCCAGGTGGCGGTAGGCGGTGTAATACCGATACCAAGGAAACTCAAGCCGGCTTCGGCTAAGATAACCGCGCCGATGCCGATAGTAATCATCACCAGTAGCGGCGAGAAGGCATTGGGTAGGATTTCCTGGAACATAAGCCGCCGGTTGGACATGCCCATCGCCCGCGCAGAGAGAATGTAATCATTTTGCTTTACGGATAGTACTACCCCGCACATCAGACGGCAAGGAGCTGGAATCATACCGATACCCAGGGCGATAATAACATTCTGCATACCTGTGCCTAGCAGTGTTGCGACAAGGAGCGCCAGCAGCAGCATGGGGAAAGCCATCAGGGCGTCTACAAGTCTCATAATAATATGATAAGCAGCGCCGCCAAAATAAGCCGCTAATAAGCCTAATAAAATCCCTACGACAGAAGATATCATCATGACGGAAATACCGATAATCAGAGAAGTTCGGGAACCGTAAATTATCCGGCTCAAAGTGTCCCTGCCCAGTGAGTCTGTCCCCAGCCAATGCTGAGAACTTGGTTGCTGGAGTTTATGGATGATGTCCATTTGGTTAGGGGGGTAAGGGGCGAGTAGCGGGGCGAAGATAGCCATCAGTATCAGTAATGCGATGATAACAAATCCGATGACCGGCAGCGGTCGACCGGCGAAAACAGATATCATCCGTTTCGTTTCACTATAACGTGGCGCCGTTTCCGACCACTCCCTGATGCCGACCGGCTCGATATTATCGTATTTCTTTTCCGCCATGATAAATCTCCCTAATCGTACCTGATCCTAGGGTCGAACCATACGTACGAGATATCCACAATAAGGTTGGATATGACTACCATGATGGCTATAATGAGGGTTACGGCCTGGATGACGAGGAAGTCCTGTTGCATAACGGACTGTGTCGCCAGCCTGCCGATGCCATTTATATTAAATATTGTTTCGATGAGGACCGAGCCGCCGAAAATAAAAGTTACCTGCAGACCGATGACGGTAATCACCGGTATCAGGGCGTTTTTAAGAGTATGCCGGCTGATTATCAGCCGTTCCTTTAGTCCTTTAGACCAGGCAGTGCGGATATAGTCTTGCTGAATTACCTCCAGCATTGAAGAACGGGTCAAGCGGGTTAGAGAAGCAATGGAAAATAGGGAAAGGCAGATGACCGGCATAATTATCTTTTTGGTGCTCAACCAGAAATCTACAAAAGGAGAGGTATAACCGCTTACCGGCAGCCAGCCGGCCTTGAGCGCCAGTATATACATCAGGAGAATACCTACCCAGAATGAGGGCATAGTTATCCCGATATTCGCCAGGAGGGTGACTAACGTATCTATCCAGGTGCTACGCTTCAGAGCGCAGATAACCCCGAATGAAATACCCAACACGCCGGAAATGACAAATGCCAGTACACCCAGGTATAGTGTCACGGGCAAACGCTCCTTTACCAGAAGCCCGACATCTATGTCATAATATATGGACCGTCCCATATCGCCTTGAAAAAGCCCGCCGATCCATTCGATGTACTGTATCGGCAGAGTTTTATCCAGCCCGAATTTCACACGTAACTCGTCGAGCTGCTCCTCGGTCAAGGCTTGCATGTCGGTACGACTGATATAGATTATTAGAGGGTCGCCAGGTAATAGCCGTATAAATAAAAATACCATCACGGTGACAAGAAAAATAACAATTACACCCATCAGTATCCGGCGGACGATATACGATGTCATGCTAAGCCTCGGCGGACGGACGTGGTTTTATCGGGTGTCATTCAGAGTTTCCTAATATAAAAAATACCCAAACAGCCATAAACAGGGGCTAGTTGATTAAAGATTACGACTAGCCCCTGTTTTATGTTTCTACCTGCTTCTCTATTTATTCAGATTCGCTTTTCCAGACACTACCTGGATCCCAGAAACTGGTGATGTGAAGGGCATGGTGTTCGAACCCGTGAAGCTCGGGGACCATCGCAACCAGCGGTGCATCACCCTGGTAAGGAATGCAGATGGCCTCATCGTACATAACTTCCAGGATATCCATCAATATCTCGTTACGTTTCCCGGCATCCATCTCGGCGACCAGCGAATCCCACATATCCCACCAGCCTTCAGGCTGGTAGTAACTGATATAGGTCCCTTGTGTTCCGTATCGACCGAGGATACCGAGCATGGAACCGACGTTCGGGAAGCCTGGGAAATATATACCTTCCCATCCTTGCATAGGCTTTGAAAAGGCCGCCCCGAAGTCCAGAATTTCCAATTCGGTCCTGATACCGACATCATTAAGGTATGTCTGTATCGCTGTTAGTGTATCCCTGCGGGCCATCACATCGGTGACAAGTGTAGTATCAAAACCGGTTGGATAACCTGCATCGGCTAATAATTGCCTGGCTTTAGCTGGGTCATATTCACGGAAGGCTAGGTCGGGGTTATACCAGGGATCTTTAGCCGTCGCAAGTTGGTTGAGAGCTTCGTAGTAGCCCATGCCTACGCCCTCGGCAATCACCCTCTTGTTAATTGCATATTCAAGGGCTAGCCGGACTTCTTTTTTGGCAAAAGGTGAATCCGGGTTGGCTCCGGAAGGAATGATACTGTGAAGGAAATACAGGTTGGGTTGATAAAGAGTGAACCCCAAATCGCCAAGACGTACCGCATCTACGGGGTCGACGTTCTCAACCGCATCTGTTTCTCCGGCTTCGAGAGCTATTTCGCTGACGGTCAGGTCGGCAGTATTATTGATAATAATATAGTCCAGGTACGGCTTGCTCTGGTCCCGGTAGTCCTCCCATTTCCTATACTTCACGTAGGTGTCTCTCTCCCAGCTATCGAAAATGAACGGACCGGTACCAACCGAATGCACCTGGGCGATGGTTTCAGGGGTTGTTGGTTTTTGCAGTGCTGTCGGGGATGCCATCAGGCCGAGGGCGCCACCGGCAATGCGGTTCAGGAACAGGGCATCGACTTCCTTAAGATGGATACGGATAGTGTACTTATCAACAACCTCGTATGAATCGACATTTGCCATGAAGGCGGTGCCCATCAGGTTCGCATTATAAACGGCTTCCAGGTTGTACTTTACCGCCTCGGCATCGAAGTCGGTGCCGTCGTGGAATTTAACGTTCTCGAGTAATTCAAGCGTAATGGTTTTGCCGTCGGCTGAGATATCCCATGATGTGGCCAGCCACGGTTGAAGTTCTTCTTCCTCATTTGTTTTGAGGAGTCCTTCAAACATCGGATAGGTATTACGGTTAGCGGCGGTTCCCATATTATCTACGACAGCTCCTATCTGGGTTATACCGCCGTTATGGTTCCAGGTGAACGTACCGCCGGTGGTGGCTTTCTCGCCGCCGCAGCTGCTAAGAACCAATCCGGTCGAGAGGATGACTATCAGGGTTAAAAATAATATTTTTTTCATTTAGTTTAACTCCTTAAATAATTGGTTAATTGACCAGTAATTCCCTTTTCGCAAACCTCCTTTCGTTAAATATATTATTTTTTTAACATCAGTGATTCTAAAGCAGATACCGGTTTTTATCTCGGGTAACTCAGTCTAACTCGTTAAAAAAAAAATGTCAAACGATGACCGATTTCAGTATAAAGTAATCAATTTTGATAATG
>CAZEUJ010000003.1:31548-33055 GCA_964514525.1 uncultured Dehalococcoidaceae bacterium | reverse complement strand
GCTATACCTGGGATGATATTAGTTCATTTAGGGAGAAGAAAGTGATCGCTTAGGTTACCGGAAAGCAGAAATTAGTTATTGATGCTTTAAAAGAAAAGGCTTCTATACATTGTTCGAAACTAACACGCGCAAAGCCCTTTTCACCTAACAGCAATTAGTCAGAAATGTAACGCTGGATTGAAGAACAATAAAGAGTGCCGGGGCGAGCTGACCACGCGGAGAACTGCCTACCCCGGCAACTGAATGCTATTTACTACGAAACCTGATTATCCTGGGGGCGGACCGAACGGGCCTCCTTTTTGTGGCGGCCAGAGTTTTTCCGCCAAGTCATTCATCCCTAGCGATAACAACTTCTTCTTACTTGGCTTTGCCGTTGCCTGATCCCAGTCCAGAGCTCCCATGTTCCAATATATCTGGGCTTTCTGGTCAATTGTAACATCTGCGAGTGGTCCTTCTTTCTGCGGAGGCTCTCCGATTATCCTGGGATGAAGGATCCAGTTTAACTCATTTATACCCTCGCGCAGGTTAAAGACATGCCTCATAATGCCAATTCTATCTCCAGCAATCATTACATCGTTTTCCGTCCATTTTCGACCTGTTATTGCGCTCAAGAATGCCCCAATTTTAGCAGGTCCTGCCCCAAAACCCATCCCGATGATGCACAGCCCAGCGGCGTTAACGACTAGCTGAGTGAAATTACGGAGACCGAATCCTGCGGTATGACGGCCAGGTGTAGCGTCCATCTGGTACCGGGCGCCGGCACTACCAAAGCTGCCTCCGAGTTTAGGATCATGCATCCCCAGTTCCTGGCCGCCGCAGTGCACCGCGAACTTCTCCGCTCCTTTACCGATTTTTTCCGCGGCTTCCTTCACGCCGTCGGCAAGTATGTCGCCTAATCCTTCCCTCTTTGCCATTTTTTCGGTCATCGCTACCAGCGCCTTATGGTTACCCCAGGTAAGTTCGATCCCATCGGTATCCTTTTTAGTGATAATACCATTCTCAAATAACTCTGTAGCGAATGCTATGACAGAACCGGCAGATATCGTGTCCAATCCGTAACTATTACAGATATGATTTACCATATTTATTGATTCGGTATGACTGTTACCACAAAGCACTCCGAAGCTGCCCTGGGTCTCATATTCCGGCCGCCTGACCCCCGCAGGGTATTTGTATTCCCCACTGCCTTCTTTTAGGTAAGCTTTACATGCTATCGGGCAGTGCCAGCAACCAGAGCCTTTCTCAACGTATTTTAAAAGGACATCCGCTTTAAGTCCTTCGATGTCCGGCACATCATTAATACCAACGCCGCCCCAGTTCCTCACTGGGGTATCGCCATTGTGGGCTGACATGGATGTTAACTCCGAGGTCCCGTACTTACGATTGTGCTGTAGAGACATCGGGCCCGGCCGGTCAAGCGATTTTACATGTTCTTGGGCTAATTTTTGAGCGAGTGCTTTATCCGCTACGGGGACTGGCATAGTCCCTTTGGCTACCACCGCCTTTA
>CAZEUJ010000003.1:0-31448 GCA_964514525.1 uncultured Dehalococcoidaceae bacterium | reverse complement strand
AGATAAACAGGTTTCGGTGATATACCGGTAAAGAATACCGCATCGAAACCGGAGAACTTCAGGTAAGGCCCGAAGTGCCCTCCTGAGTTGGCATCTCCCCATCCACCCGTAAGTGGTGATTTTGCTACAGCACAATACCGTGCTCCTGAGGGAACCGGAGTACCGGTGCAGGGGCCGGTGACCAGTCCGAATATATTATCCGGTCCCAGTGGATCTGCTCCGGGTTTCATACGGTCATATAGAATCCTGGATCCTAGGCCGTACCCACCTACATATTCTTTATAAAGTTTCGCCTTTGGTTTTTCGACCTTGATTTCTCCGGAGGTTAGATTTACGAATAAAATCTTTCCCATGTAACCTGGTATCATTTGTACCCCCTAATTATAAAAATTATTTGTTACCTTAACGTATTTTACCCATCCCACACTTCTGGTGTCAAATAGAGCCTAAAACGGTACACGATGGGGACAACCTTTGAACTGGCGTTCAGCCTCGGTGTCGCGTAAAGATGAAAGATGCAGGATTACAGGTTAGCTTCATCAGGAATGCCCTCACTCGACCAACCTCGAATTGAATAGTATTCTTTCAGAGTAGCATCCCACGGTACTTCTTTCCCTTTGTATATACCTATTGTTCCTGGCTCATAGGATTGCTTGTCGGCAAACATGTCATCCCGGTAATCCCACCCCTTTAACCTATAGTTTAATAGTCGTTGCAGGTTAAAGACCCTCTCACCCGCTCTCATCAATTCCTTATATGTCACGTCCCAGCCGGTGATTTTACTCAGAATCTCAGCATAGGTTGTGGGGCCAAAGCCTACCATCATAAACTGGGCGGCCCCACCGAACATACAGGTTACCAGCGAGTTGAACAGGGCGACAAGGTTCTCTGTCCATACCGAGAACAGAGCCTTCCCCCTGGTGCCTCTAACCCAATCCGCATCGACTTTAGGGGGATCCCCAAATATTTGCTTCTTCAATTCCCCGGGCATATCCAGTAGTTCCACGCATCTCGCGAACATCTCAAGGCAGCTTTTGTCGAGGTACTGTGGATAGGTGTCTCTGTTCTCCGGTAAGAAGGCCAGCTCCCAGACATTATGAAGGCGAAGCCAGTCACCACCCCGCGGGCTTGTCAGGGCGCCCAACGACCAGATCAATGCCTGGAGTTTGGAATCTTTCTGTAAGGACGGTTTGCCCTTTACGGTCTGCGGCATAATCGCTGCTGCCTCCCCGCCAATCTTACGAGCCATTTCAGCAACACCATCAGCTAACAGGTTGCCAAGCTTTCCCTCACGGCTGGCCACTTTACGGGCTACCTCCCAGATCAATTCTTCATCACCGTGCTTAAGGATAAGACCGTCAGTATCACTGGTTGTTATAAGCCCTTTTTCAAATAAATCAACGGCGAAGGTAAAGGCCATGGAAAAGGAAGCGGGGTCCATACCGAGTTCCTGAATTAATCTCTCATAGTAAATCCAGGAGTTAAAGTCTTTAATACCAAGGTTACGCAGACCGGTGGTCAGGAAGGTCATATGCCCCCCGAGGTGCCTCAGCCCGGTATGTTTCCCTTCTTTGATTTGAAGCCAGTGGTAACACGGAGCGAAGCAGTTAAGGCACCCCACATTTTCTAGGTGAGGAAAGTCAGCAGTTTGTCGGTTTTCTACCAGCAGCTTCCCTTGGAGCGGCCAATTAGCGGTAGTTGACATGCTTGTTGTGGCCCCCTGCTCCTGCCATATCTTTATGGTTGGTTCTTCTTCAAGGAAATATTTGGTAGCGTTATAGGAAGACTCCATGAGCCCACGAGGATCATGTAATGAGATCTCTCCGGTGCCCCGAACGGCAATCGCTTTTAGATTCTTCGACCCCATAACCGTGCCCCCTCCTGAGCGGCCTGGAGAGGAAGTGCCATCGGCGCATGGTGGAGCATACTTAACCAGATTTTCGCCAGCGATGGAAATACTTAAAACACGGATTTCACCCTCGTAGCGCTCTTCCATCTCCTCCCTTATCATTCTTACCGTTTCGCCGGTTTCTTTCCCCCAGAGATGAGCGGCATCCTTGAAAGTTATTTCCTTATCATCAATAAAAACGTAAACGGGTTTTTTTGCCTTCTCCCGTACAATTACGATATCAAAGCCGGCAAACTTAAGCGTGGCGGGAAAGAACCAGCCAAATGAGCCAGAGGAAAACCCCCCTGTCTCCGGGCTGATACAACCAAGCATGGCCCGTCCTGCCTGCGGGGCAGCAGTAGCCGTCCATGGTCCGGTAGCAATGATGATTTCGTTCTCGGGACCGAGGGGATCTATTGCCGAAGGAAAATCTTTCCAGAGAATCTTGGTAATAAAGCCATCACCACCCAGCCAAAGTCTAGGGTCAATGTCGTAATCCCTCAAGAACCTGTCCGTAGGCAATATCTGTACTGTCTGCTTGCCTAAATCTATTATAGCCACGTTACCAGCATAGCCCTTAGGAAGTGACATCGGGTTTCTCCTCATTGACCGGATTTGGTTCCATGGCTCTCGCCCGAAATTGTGTCATCATCTTGGCTAAGCGGTTTCTCTTAGGCAGGTGGAGCAGCTTCTTAGGCAAGAATTGGAGCGCGTCAGTGGGGCAGAACTTCACGCATTGGGGTTCGCCGCCGCATAGTTCACATTTTATGACCTGTTTTCTATCTGTATCATAGAGAATCGCGCCGAAGGGGCAGCTTACCACGCACATTCGGCAAACTATGCATTTGTCACGATTGATAGTCATCGCTTGGGTAGTACTATCTCTCTCAATAGCCAGGGTTGGGCAAAAATACATACAACGTGGCTCCTCGCATTGCTGGCAGGTAATCATGTCGAAAACTAGGTCGTCTTCTTCATCAGCTTTAGTTATAGCATGTCCCTCATGTCTTACAATATGAATACAAGACTTGACCAGGCTTGTCGCGCCATTATTATAAGTAGAACATGCTGTCATACAGCGCATACAGCCGGAGCAGTGCTCCGGGTCAAACACAATAATCTTCTCATCCACCGTAGACTATCCTCTTTCAATATCTTAGGTTACTTTGTTGCAAGTGCAATTTATTTCTAGTTCCATGCTAACTTGCGACCGAACGGGAAATACGCGGCAGATCGGTGTAGGGGCTTCCTCCAGACAAACAGGTCTCTCATGTTTTGGACTTTCTCTTGCCTGAGCGCAGTATTTAGCAACACCGCCATGTTCTCGCTCCAGTTTATTGACTGGGCTCCGATCAACACTTCATTTGACATAATGAGCCGCTGATAGCGGCCATCTATTTCCCTCTCTATCACCTCTAGTCCGTCTTGAGAAGCACCCACAGTGCTGCCGAAGGAATATACCTGAGTATCAAATAATTCAATCCCGGTGAGGTTAAGCGAGCCCTGGTAGTTACGGTGAATTCCTACGGCGTTGTAACCAGCCACCTCTCCCTGCTGTCTGGCATTATGCCATAAGAGGTTTAGAGCAGGATGACCACTGACCAAGTCTTTTACCTCAATACAATCGCCACAGGCATAAACATCCTGAACACTGGTGCCCATCCTCTCATCTACTAGTATACCACCAAGCTTACCCAATTCGAGTATTCCTGTGGCTAGTCCCACGTTTGGTTTTACCCCGGTAGCCAGGATTACTGTGTCACACTTTATCCTGCGCTTATCGGTAATCACGGCCTCTACCCGTTCAATACCTGCTATCCGGACGAGCTTCTCCTGAGTTAGGACTTCAATCCCGCCCTCTTCCAAAATGTTACTAATAGTAGAAGCCGGATACTCATCGAATATCCGAGGCAAGACCCGGTCAAGAAGTTCGATAAGAACCACCCGGTATCCCTTCTTTCGCAAGGCCAGGCTTATTTCCATACCAATAGGACCTGAGCCGACCACCACTGCTATCTTCCCATCCCACCGGTAGATCATGTCTGCGTCATTAAGGGATTTACAGGTAAAAACGCCTTTACACTCTTTCCCTTCGATGTTGGGTATGATTGGCTTACTCCCGGCGGCAATGATGAGTTTATCATAGGATATGTGGCCAGATGTTAGAGCTACCCTTTTATCCCCAACATCGAGCGTCATCGCATTTTGAGATGAGATGAGACGGATATTTTCCTGTTGATAGTCACGGAGGCTTTTAATAAAAACATCCTGACGCTCAATCTCGCCGGAAAGATAATGTCCCAGCAAACAAGCCGAATAGACGGGATGGGGTTCTTCTGAGATTATGGTAATACTAGCTTTCTTGTTTAGTCTCCTGATAGTGGCTGCGGCGGTGGCTCCAGCTATGCCGTTTCCTATGATTACAAATTGCATATCTCCCTGCGTTTCTATCTTACTCACCATCGTCTATTCACGTTTCCATCAGAGCACGTTTTTTAAGCCAGGATAGAGTCCCGATTGCACCCATACTCCCCGGCCTGCCCGGCCACACGCTTATAAATATTATAACATCGCCTCTCGTGCCCAGCAAGAAACAACTTAGACTAAGGAGGTGGCAAGGTGCCTGCCTGCAACTCACCTCGTAAGTTAAGAGTGTGGTGTTTAGTAGGAATTCCAGTTCCTGTTGATTTTAATATGGAACGATTCACTTGCTTTGAGAATGTTATTAGCACCCAGATATGGTGGCTCATAATGTCAGCTTTAGTTCGCTTACTAGGCAATAACTTGACAGGTAAAGCTATGAGTAATATAGTCAACATATCAACGGTTCTGGCTCAGTGTGTGTACAAAGTCGCATGCCCATAATAGCTATTCCGTGTCTTTTTAGTAGGAAGTCAAACAACGCATAAAAAGGGGAAACGCATACGCACTTCCTAACGATTGCTAATATTATGATATGAAGGAAGGACACAGTATGGGAGAGAAGGTAGAAGGTATGCTCAGTCCGTATCGGATTTTAGACCTGACCGATGAGAAGGGTCTACTATGTGGTAAGATACTGGGAGACCTTGGCGCTGATGTTATCAAAGTTGAGAGACCGGGTGGTGACCCTGCCCGATGTCTCGGTCCCTTCTATCACGACGAGCTTGACCCGGAAAAGAGCCTTTTCTGGTTTGCTCTCAATACAAGCAAGAGAGGTATAACCCTTAATATCGAGACAACCGACGGTCAGGAGATATTCAAGAGACTGGTAAAGACTGCTGATTTCGTCATTGAGTCCTTCCCCCCCGGATATTTGGACAGGCTTGGCTTGGGATACTCAGCCTTAGAGAAAATTAATCCCGGCATTATTCTGGTTTCAATTACTGCCTTCGGACAGGCTGGTCCTTATAAGGACTATAAAACTTCAGATATCGTGGCCTGGGCCATGGGTGGACAGATGGCACCGTTTGGTGATGTTGACCGCCCTCCTATTCGGATAAGCCACCATTCACAGGCATACCTTAATGCCGGGGCCGATGGCGCACAGGGAGCGCTTACAGCTCTCTACCATCGCTGGAGCACCGGGGAGGGACAGCAGGTCGATGTCTCCGTACATGAAGCGGTTGTTCAGTGTACGGAACACATCACCGCCGGCTGGGACATAAGGAAGGCCATTCAGAAGCGCGGGGAAGGGGGTGGCTTTGGACCTCGCCTGACACATTTGTGGCCTTGCAAGGACGGCTATGTATCTTGGTTTTATTGGGTCGGGGTGATGTCACTGCGTACCAACGTGCCGATGGTCAAGTGGATGGAGAGCGAAGACATGGCCGACGATTTCCTGAAGGAGTACGACTGGAGTAAGTTTGGGGCTGAAACAGCACAGGAGGATGTAGGCCGCATCGAAGCTTCGACGGCTAGGTTTTTTATGGCACGCACTAAAGCGGAACTATCCGAGGGAGCACTGAAGCACGGTGTCCAGCTGTATCCTGTGGCCACGCCGGCCGACATACTGGAGAGCCCTCAGCTGGTTGCCAGGAACTTCTGGCAGGAGGTGGAGCACCTTGAACTGGGTACCACTATTACTTATCCTGGAGCTTTCTCCAATGCCTCAGAAGCCCCCCCTAGAATATCACGTCGTGCCCCGCTTATTGGTGAGCACAATGAGGAAATCTATGAGAAGGAGCTACGCATCTCAAAGGAGAAACTGCTTGCATTAAAGCAGGCCGGGGTTATATAGAGTAACCCAACGAAAAGAGAGGAAAGACATGGAGAAAAAACTGCTTGATGGCATAAGGGTTGCCGATTTCACCTGGCATCTTACCGGCCCCCTGACAACCAAACACCTCTCTGACCTTGGGGCAGAGGTAATTATTATAGAGTCGAGGAGAAGGCCCGGCTGGCAGCGAGGAGAACCCTGTTCGGGCAGCACTGACCAGTACTGCACTTCCAAGCTCAGCGCGACCCTTAATACTCGCGATCCCAGAGGGCTTGAGTTAGCCAAGCGATTAATTGCTCAGTCCGATATTGTCGTGGAAAATTTTGCTGGAGGGGCAATGAAAAGGATGGGTTTGGGTTACGACGTGGTCAAAGAAATAAGACCAGACATAATTATGCTCAGCACCTCCATGCAGGGGCAAACGGGGCCATACTTTGACCATCCGGGCTCAGGGCACAAACTTACAGCGCTAGCTGGCTTCAGTAATATTCTCGGCTGGCCTGACCGGCCACCGGGATGGATAGCAGCCTACACTGATTTCATTGCTCCGCGCTATAACATCATTGCTATTATGGCCGCCCTTGAATACCGGCGCCGGACAGGTAAAGGTCAGTACCTCGATATGTCCCAGTATGAAACCGGTATTCAATTCATGGCACCCCTTGTGCTCGACTACGCCGTAAATAAGCGGGTAGCTACTAGGATGGGGAATCAATGCTCCTATGCTGCTCCCCATAACGCATATCGCTGCCAGGGAGAAGACAGGTGGTGCGCTATCGCTGTATTCACCAATGATGAATGGCAGAGCTTCTGTAAGGTTATCGGCAATCCGGCGGTGGCAGAGGATCCCAGGTTCGCCACCCTGCTCGCAAGGAAAGAAAATGAGGAGGAACTGGACAGGCTGGTGAATGAGTGGACAATTAGCCGTTCCGCGGAAGAGGTGATGAACGTGATGCAGGCAGCCGGTGTGGCGGCGGGCGTTGTGGCAACCGGGGAAGACCTGCTGGACCATGACCTTCAGTTCAAACATCGCCAGACGTTCGTAGAGCTTGAGTATCCGGGAATTGGGAAATATCGTACTCAATTCGGCGCTCATTTTCTGCTATCTAAATATACCTGCAATATAACGCGAGCTCCCCTGCTGGGCGAACATAACGAATATGTATTCAAGGAAATCTTGGGTATACCGGACGAAGAGTATGACAAGCTAGTAAAAGAAGGGGTTATTGACTAGATTACGGAGCCGTTTTCATACGGTGTGAAATAGTGAAATCAAGAGGATGGCTTTTAATACCAATTACTGCAGTTATCCTCAATAATAGAGGGTTTCAGCTTTCACTAAAGAAAGGCGCCGCTACTTCAAGAGTAGCGACTAGGGAACCTATCAAGCACCCGATTCCAGGCGGTGCAGTATGAAACAGTAACATTATCTGAGCCATCCAATCTGTTCCCTATTCACTTAAGAATTGTTATATAAGGGCTGTTAATATATACTACATTACAACATTGCCGTATATTGTCAATGGTACCAGCAATACGCGTATTATGCGTATCCCTGAAAAATTTAGAGGCCACCAACTAAAACACTGGAGTCGTTCATGAATGAAAAAGAACCAATGCTTGAATCCCTCAAAGAGTCGAAAAAATATGAAAAAGGAGAATGGGGATAATGGTAAAAAGTCCTGTGACAGAGAGTAGCTACCGGGAAAACCTGAAAATGCTCAGGGATAATATTGAAAAGAAAAACGGTAAATCAATAGAACAGCTTTACAAGGAAAAGCAACAGAGGCTCTGGGATGTCATAGAAATGAAACAGCCGGATAGGGTGCCGGTACTTCTCGGCGGGTCTTATTTCGCTGTTAAATACGCTGGGCTACCATATTCTACCGTCTATTACGATTTCTATGCCTGGAAGCAGGCCTTCACCAACATGCTGGCTGATTTTGAACCGGATGCCGCGGGTGAAGGGAACACTTCATCCGGGACTTACCTGGAAATTCTGGAAGCGAAAAACACACTCTGGCCCGGTGGTACGCTCCCCGAAAACGTGGCTTATCAGGCAGTCGACGGAGAATATATGAAAGGTGATGAGTATGACTACTTTCTTGAAGACATGACCGATTTCATAATCCGCCGGTATCTACCACGCATTTACGCTGCCCTGGAGCCTTTATCCAGACTTCCCTCCATCAATGTGGGGATGGGTGCGCTGGAGAGACTTACCCAGATGCTAACCTCGGAAGAAATGAAAAAGGTGGGCCAGGTTTTACTGAAGGCTGGAGAAGAACAGAAAAAGTGGTTTGAAGCCATGGCCGGATTTAGTGAAGATATGGAGTACCTGGGCTTTCCGCCGTTCAATAGGGGAGGCTTTGTTGCCGGCGGTCCGGCCTTTGATGTTATGGCCAATACTTACCGCGGCTGGAAAGGTATCATTAAAGATATGTTCCGGCAGCCCGATAAACTCATCGCCGCTATGGAAAAAATAAATGAAATGCAAATGGCCAGAGCCAAACCGGCAGACCCCTCTATTCCCGGCCCAATGCTGGGCGGTGGCGGCGCCATACACCGGGGCTCAGACCGGTTTCTATCTAAGCAACAGTGGGAGAAATTTTACTGGCCTCCCTGGAAGAAAGCACTGCAAAAAACGATTGACCTGGGTTACATTCCTTTCATATTTGCTGAGGGATTCTGTGAAAAGCGCTTCGAGTACTTCCTCGAGTTCCCCAAGCGCAGCCTGGTAATCCGCTTTACCGATACGGATATGTTTAAAGCCAAGGAAGCCCTGGGCGACCATTTTTGTCTGATGGGTAGCGTGCCCCTGACATTATTACAGATGGGCTCAGCTTCAGAAGTGGATGAATACTGCAAGAAACTCATCCAGGTCTGTGGCAAGGGCGGTGGTTACATCATGAGGACGGATACGGATTATATCCAAGACGCTAAACCGGAAAATGTTAAAGCAATGATGGACGCGGTTGAGAAATACGGTAGATACTAATACTTAATCGTCTGAACATCAGATATTATCAACATTCTAAAAAGGAGAACAATATGAGTGAAGACTTGGTAAAGGCAATGTCTGAAATACGTGAAGATGATGCGATACGCCTGGTGAATGAAGCAATTGCTAATGGAGTGGACCCCCTTAGTATCCTGGAAGATTGCCAGGAAGCCATGAATATCGTGGGAGAACGTTACGAAAAAGGAGAATATTACTTGCCGGAACTTATGATGTCGGGTGAGGTACTTCAGTCTATTTCTGATATTGTAAAACCCTTAATGCAGGCAAATAATTCGGAAGAAAGCAGAAAAAAGGGCAGGATAGTGCTCGGTACGGTAGCCGGGGACATACATGATATTGGCAAAGATATTGTCGGTTTCATGCTGGATGTTAACGGTTTTGAGGTGTATGACCTGGGGGTGGATGTTCCCGAAGAAAAGTTCGTCGAAAAAGTTAAAGAAGTGAAACCGCAGGTTGTAGCGTTGAGCGGATTTCTTACCGTGGCTTATGATGCGATGAAGTCGACAGTTGAGGCGCTAAAGAAGGCCGGTTTAAGAGATGATGTCAAGATAATGATCGGCGGCGGCCAGATGACTGAAATGGTGAAGGAGCATGTCGCCGCCGATGCCTTCGGTCTGGATGCCGTGGCAGCGGTGCGGCTGGCTAAAGAATGGATACCAGCTAAGTAGCCAAACAACGGTTTGCCCCGTAGTTATTTCACATAAGCCGGATGTAGTTGCGGTATATCGCCGCGGTAATAAGACTCAAGGTCTGAAGTCGCTCCAATAAAACAAAGGTGACAGGGCGTACGCCCTGTCACCTTTATATATTATTATTCTTATTACGTTATCATGGTCGCTATTTGTTCTTGAATTCGGGTTTCCTTTTTTCTGTAAATGCTTTCATGCCTTCCTTCTGGTCTTCCGTAGCGAAACAGCGGGCAAAATAGCATTCGTCCAGGTCCAACGCTGCGGCTAGGTTCAGGTCAATCCCGGTATTAAAGGCCTTTTTAATGTAAGACAACGTCACACTGCTTTTACTGAGCAGCTTCCTCGCCAGTGCCTTGGCCTCTTCGATCAGTTTGTCCGGGGGTACAACTTTATTAATAATTCCCATCTGGAGGGCACTCTGGGCGTCATAAACATCCCCGGTAAAGACGATTTCTTTTGCCCTGGCCATGCCGGCCAATTGAGTAAGCCGTGGAATGGCACCTCCACCCGGGACAACGCCGACGTTTATCTCCTGCTGACCGAATTGAGCATTTTCTGAAGCTATCCTCAGGTCGCAGGCCAGGGCAAGCTCATTACCGCCCCCGAAAGCGTATCCGTTTATCGCGGCGATGACCGGCTTACTTAGATTGTAAATACTGTCACCAGCCCATCTGGCGATGGTGATAAACCGTTCAATATCTACGCTGTTTCTATCCTTCATTTCCAGAATATCCACTCCGGCGACAAAAGATTTCTCACCAGCACCCGTGATGATAACAACGCGTACTTCGGGATCTTGTTCGATTTCGGTGAACATCTTGTTGAGCTCGCTATAGACTTCTATATTAAGGGCATTCAATACTTGAGGTCGATTGATGGTGACCACGCCGATACCATCTTCCTTTTCAAAAAGCAAGTACTTGTAGCTCAAGGCATTGACCTCCTTACTTAATTATTTCAGGCCGTGTAAAAAAGGTGGCGGAGGTGTACTGATATTTCAATCGGCCACAGTGAAGGTAAGGGCAATACGCGACCCGCCGGAGAACATGTCTGCCGGGACTTCCTGATAGTCTATTCTCCCCTTACGGCCAATGAGATTCTCCATGGTGGCATCTTTTGGGTCAAAATTGATGATATTGGTCGTGACCCAGGGCCCCTCCTCGAGTTCCACCAGGCTAACGATGTAAGGAGGAGTAAATCCCTCGGCCGGGGTGTAGATGACGGTAAAGCTGCGTACTTCACCATTACGGCTGAGCTCCACCACTTCCATATCTTCACTATGGCAGTTGGAGCATACCTTCTGGGGAGGTACGGTGTATTCCCCGCACTCATTGCATTTCAGCCCCCGAAAACTGCCGCCCCTGAGGGCGTCAGCGTACTCATCAGCTGTAAATAAATATTCCATTTCTTTACCAGCCTCTCCTCATAATTATGTGGGCGATGGAAGCAAAACTGCCGCCCATGGTGTCCGTTATGCCTATCTTCGCCCCCTCGGCCTGCCGGGGACCGCAGTTCCCCCTCAGTTGATTGACTATCTCATAGACTTGGGCAGCGCCGGTAGCCCCTACCGGGTGTCCCTTGGCCTTGATGCCGCCGGAGACATTAATCGGGATCTTGCCGCCAAGATCGGTATCGCCCCGCAGGACTGCTTTATACCCGTCTCCCGGTTCAAAGAAACCAAGCCCCTCGCTGGCCACTATCTCCGCGATGGTAAAGCAGTCATGCAGTTCGCAGACATCGATGTCTGAAGGTTTGAGCCCTGCCATCTTATAAGCACGCTGGACTGACATTTCACGCGCGGGAATGCGGGTGATGTCCTTCTGGCTGCATACCGAGCCTGAAGAACCCTGACCGACGCCGATAATCTGTACCGGTTTATCCGTCAGCTTCTTGGCGACATCCATCGCGGCGACAACGACGGCGGCGGCTCCGTCCGAAATCGGGCAGCAATCATAAACCTGGAGAGGAGAAGCCACCATGGCGCTTTCGTAGATTTTTTCCATGGTTACATCTTTACCGTAAAACTGCGCCTTGGGATTAATACTACCCCACTTATGGGCCTTGAAAGATACCCTGGCCATGGCTTCTTTGAGCTCAGCCAGAGGAATGTTATACCGATTAGCATACAGGTGGGCCATCATGGCGAATATCCCCGGAAAGCTCAGGCCGGTGGGGGTTTCATATCTGGCGTGAACACCCATGCCCATGACCCGCGTCGCCAACGGGGTGCTCATCGTCCTTTGCCTTTCAGTGCCGCCCGCCAGGACAATATCATATATTCCCGAGGCTACCCAGACGAAGGCGTTAATCACCGCCAGCGTACCCGATGAGCAGGCGCCTTCAAATCTGGTAGCGGGTGTCCCTCGGAGTCCGATATCAGCGGTACACATGGAGGCTATTACCGACTGTCCTTCCTCTAGATTACCATCGGCATTGCCCACATAGACCGCCTGAATGTCTTCAGGTTTTATATTTGAGGCGCTGATAGCGTCTGTGGCTGCTTCGGCGAACATCTCGACCTGGGTCTTCTCCGATTCCCCAAATTTGGTCATGCCAACTCCTAGTATCGCTACTTCTCTCATTTGCTCCTCGCTCGTTCACTGTTTTTTTCGTTTCTGTATCCAAACCTCTAAGTATATTCATAGAATCCTTTGCCACTCTTGCGTCCGAGCCACCCGGCGGTAAGCATTTTCTTCATCAGGGTGGGCGGCGCAAACCGCGGGTCTTGAAGTTCCTCGTACATGGCGGTGGCTCCGGCGAAGACGCTATCGATACCGATCAGATCGATGAGCCGGAGCGGACCCATGGGATGGTTCATTCCCAAGGTGGCGGCGTTGTCGATATCCTCTCTCGTGGCTTTACCGTTCTCCAGCATGCGGACAGCGTCGAGCAAGAAAGGTGTAAACAACCGGTTGACAATGAACCCGGGGCTGTCCTGGGACACGGCGGGCGTTTTACCCAGGGAAACCACAAATTCCACGCCAGTTTTAACGGTATCTTCACTGGTGACGATGGTTTTAATCACTTCGACGAGCTTCATCACCGGCACCGGATTGAAGAAGTGCAGGCCGAGCACTTTATCGGGACGGCCGGTGGCCATGGCAATATCAGTCACGGATTGCCCGGACGTGTTGGTGGCCAGTATCGTATCATCCAGACAGACCCTGTCTAGTCCGGTAAAAATCTCTTTCTTTATGTCGAAATTCTCCGTGGCAGCTTCTATCACTAAATCGCAATCGGAAAATTCTTCGGTATCGGTGGAGCCTTTGATACGGCCCAGAATGGCATCTTTATCCGGACCGGTCAGCTTTCCCTTCTCCACGTTTTTAGACAGTCCAGAAATGATGGAATTCAAACCTTTTTGCAGCAGCTCATTATTTATTTCCACGACCACCACCGGATAACCTGATTGAGCACATACCTGGGTAATGCCGGAACCCATCAGCCCGCAACCAACGACGCCGATTTTCCTGACTTGCATATTAACCCCTTACTGTCTGGTTAGATAACGGTTTTATCAGTAATCGCCAGCTTATTATATTATACAACATTTTAAAGTACCCAGACACTTATGAGACTCGATCTTGACAATAGTCGTGCCTTATTCCGCCAGGTAGCGGGAGGTGGATGGATCGACAATGACCCAGGCGAACTCGACCACCTTATACCACTAAAGACTTACTCGTTCATATTTTACCTAGATGATATTTCTTAACTATAAGGAATCGAGTGTTTCTCTGGAAATACCCACTTCAATCCCGTAAATATCATCATTGTACTCACCTATCAGCGACACCTGTATTTGGTACTTTATCGGCGTTTCACTCATTCTGATAAAGGGGCCACAGAAAATGATGGAATCTACCAGCTTGTCAAGGTATATCTACTCTCAAGAATATCTGGACCTAAGTTGAAGACCCCTCACTAATATCCCTGGTCGCTGAAATGGGAGTAATCAATATTTTTAAAATAGCTCCCTCATGTCTGCTATACTAATAGAAAATAGAAATGCGAATTACTTTCAGGCTGGTTACAAGGTGCCTCTCAGCCTGGGGTCAAGGGCATCCCTCAGTCCGTCTCCGACCATATTGAAGCTGAATACCAGCAGCATGATAGCAACGCCGGGGGCCAAGGAAAGTACCGGATGCGTTCGCAGATACTGTCGGCCGTCATTAATCATACTGCCCCAGGTTGCCGTTGGAGCCTGAACGCCGATACCCAGGAAGCCGAGGCCGGCTTCTGCCAGTACAACGGCTCCTATCTGCATGGTCAAGGCTACGATAAGCGGTGGAAAGCAGTTAGGTGCGATATGACGCAACATGATACGTAAGTTGCTGCCTCCCAAAGAACGTCCCGCTAGAACATAGTCATTTTCTTTCACTCCGAGCACCTGACCGCACATTAACCTGCCGTAAACCGGCATCATGGCAACGCTGAGTGCTATGACAACGTTTACAAGACCTCCCCCCAGCAGAGAAGCAATAAGCAGAGCCAGTACTATAAGAGGGAAAGCCATAAGAGAGTCTAAACATCTCATGATAATAGTATAGGTCCAGCCACCAAAATATCCTGCAAAGAGTCCCAGTAGCGTACCGCCGGCAGAAGCAACTGCGACCACAATCAGGGAAATTATAAGCGAAATCTGTGAGCCGTAGATGATACGGCTTAACGTGTCTCTTCCCAGGGCGTCTGTGCCCAGTAGATGCTCCCCGCTAGGTGATGCCAGGGTATTAGCCAGGTCTTGATCATTCGGGTCGTAGGGAGATATTAGCGGGGCAGTAATAGCTACTATTATCAATCCCAAGATTATTACCATACCTAATACCACCACTTTCCGACCCAAAAACACCCTCAGAAATCGCCGAAACTCATTGACACGTGGTGGAATTTCTGTTATTTCTCCCATGCGTGCATCTATTTCTGACACTGCTAGCACCTTTTATTCATATCTGATTCTGGGGTCGAGACAGCCATAGGCAATGTCCGTAAGCAGGTTGGATATTATTACTACTGCGGCTACCAGTAAAGTAACAGCCTGTACGTAGGGGTAATCCTTGCCAAGGGTAGAAGTGACTGCCAGCCTGCCCAAACCGGGGATGTTGAACACGGTCTCTATCAATACTGAGCCACCAATGATGGCTCCGAATCCCATGCCTGCCAGGGTAAGTACCGGTATGAGTCCGTTTTTCAGGGCATGCTTTATTATTACCGCCCGTTCTCTTAAACCCTTGGACCAGGCAGTCCGGATATAATCCTGTCCCATTACCTCCAGCATGGCGGAACGGGTCTGGCGAACGTTTGACGCTATTGGAAATAAGCACAAGCAGATGATCGGCATTATAAGCTGTCTTGTGCTCAAGGCGAAGTTCTCAAAAGGCGAGGTATAGCCCTGTACGGGAAGCCAGCCAAGATTAAGGGCAACCAGATATATTAGTAAAAAGCCCAGCCAGAAGTTAGGAATAGTTATCCCTATGTTTGCCAGAACGGTTATCGCCGTATCCAGCCAGGTACTACGCCTGATCGCGCATATTACCCCCATCGGTATGCCAATAATAAGGCTGATGACGAAAGAGAGTATACCCAGATGGAAAGTTATGGGTAACCGTCTGCCTATTTCTTTGGTCACCTCACTGCGGGTAAAAATAGATTTCCCGAAGTCACCCCGAAAGATGCCTCCCATCCAGTCAAAATATTGTACTACTATAGGTTTGTCTAGCCCGTATTCATGTCTGATCTGTTCAAGATATTCCGGAGTGATTTCCGCCAGTTCCTGCTCACTTATAAGCAGTAATATTGGGTCACCCGGCAGTAAACGCATCGCAATGAAAAGCGCGAATGTGACTATTAAAAGGATTATTATCGCCTGTATCAGCCTGCGTATGATATATGTTATCACTGATAACCTTTTTACACTTGAGCAATCACATATTTATTCTTGAAGGATTCAATATCATCCCAGGTATAGCCCAACTCTAGTAATATCTCTTCGGTATGTTGTCCCCATTCCGGAGCTGGGGTTCGGTAGGTCCCGGGAGTTTCGGTAAATTTCTGAGGAGCTGGAAGAAGTTCAATTTGCCCCCAGACTGGATGGTCAAATGTTTCGATGACATTGTTAGCCTTGGCTTGCGGGTCTGCTAGAGCTTCCACCGGTGTCTGGACGGGTGAATATACCAGATCGCTTTCGGCTAGCTTTTCTTTCCATTCTTTCATAGTGAACTTAGCAAATATATCATCTAACATCTTGATTAAGGTAAGCTTATTTTCTCTTCTCGCTTCCATAGAATTATAACGAGGATCATCTTTAATGCTTTCCAGTCCCATTGTTTTACAGAACCGTTCCCAATAATGATCGGATTGCATATTGTACAGCAAGATCCATCGGTTATCTTTGGTTTTGTAGAAGTTGGCAATAGGATTATCGGCTGTTTCCCTGTTATGCCTGGGTGGATTCTCATGTGTGGCCAGAGCCGCCATGGAATCCGCTGCCAGCGCCCAAACGCCGTTGTTGAATAAGTTGGTATATACCGCTTGCCCGATTCCTATTTCTTTACGAGCATAAAGGGCTAGAACAATACCACAGGCACAGAACATACCTGAAGGTATATCCCCAAATCCTCCTCTGGGCCAGATTGGTACATCATTTGAATCCGCTGTCATATAGGTTATTCCGGACTTGGCAAAATAGCAGATTCCATCAAATCCGGGCATGTCTTTTTCTGGGCCTTTGGTGCCATACCCGGTAATGAGGGCATAAATGAGCTGGGGGTTAATGGCTTTTATTGTCTCATATTCTATATCAAATTTTTTTACATCTCTAGTTCTCATGGCAGCCAGGAGAACATCCGATTTGGTCACCAGCTTTTTTAGTATCGCCTGCCCTTCTTTGGAAACAAGATCCAGAGTAATACTTTTCTTGTTCATGTTTGGCTGTTCAAACATGAAATTATATTTGCGTTCGTTGAGAAACGTAGTTCCTATACCACTCTGGAGTCCCCTAATTGAATCACCCCGGATAGGATGCTCGACTTTAATAACTTCAGCTCCCCATTGGCCTAATAAGCCGGCGCACATTGGGCCAGCCCCCCATTGGGTAATATCTATGACTCTAATCCCTTCAAGTATTCCTCTGGATTGCATTATCCCTTCCTCTAAATATCAATAGGGTTTCCCAACTTTCGTTTTCGATTGAACTTATGTTACTAATTATATTGCGGATTTGAGTAGATGTCTATTATTCATCAATGGTTTTAGTACCGAACATATTTTTTGTTTTGGAGGATACCTCGCAATAACAGGAGAGTTGATCAAAAAGGGAATAATCAAGACATATTCAGTAATGCTCCCTTTAGTCATTTATAAGACTGTATTCAACTGTCTGGTGAGTAAATATATCGGTATGCAAATATACCATACTGAAAAAAGATTTGTCAAGTGAAATTTCGCCTTAGAATATCGATACAACCAGCCTGTATAACACTAAAAGCCCCTCCCCATTACATCCGCAACAATAGCTTTTTCGGTAACTTTTATTATGTGTACATGCCCGTCCTTGACAAGCATCCTCTTATATGCTAAATTATATAACCAATAACTTATTTACTGACTGGATATTTAATATACTTTTATGGTTATAAGTTGTCCGCCTTTATATTGTAACAAACAGGTATAGGTTTTATGTGCCTGTGATCAGTAAATAGGAAAAACGTTAAGGGAGAAGATGCTGGTGGGAAAACTAGCAGGTAAAGTAGCGGTGATAACCGGGGGCGGCGGTGGTATCGGCGGAGCCGTAGCGATGGAAATGGCTGCCGAAGGGGCCAGAGTTGTTGTTAACGATTTCGGAAAAGATGAGAAAGGCAACAACTATGCCGATATTATGGTGGATGCGATCAAGAAATCCGGGGGTGCAGCTGTAGCTAACTATGACGATATCTCCACCATGGCTGGTGGTGCCAACCTCATACAAACGGCCATCGAAAACTTTGGTCGTGTTGATATCCTGTTAAATACGGCGGGATTTTCCCGGCGTGGGCCGATGGTGGATATGCCTGAAGAGGACTGGGATTCAGTTATAGCGGTCCATCTGAAAGGGCATTTCAGTTGTAGCCAGGCGGCTGCCAGAGAGATGATCAAGCAAAATAGTGGTGGTCGTATCATCAATGTCTCCTCGGTAGCGGGCTTTGGGTTCATGGACGTACCCTTTTTCGGAATATCCTATGCCACTGCCAAGGCTGGAGTGGTGGGTTTCACCGGGAAGCTATGTGGAGAACTCAGTAAATATGGTATAACGGTCAACGCCATATTCCCCAATGCCAGGACCAAGGGCTTTCCTGAAGAGAGACCTGGAGCCGATACACCGGACCACATGGCACCATTAATCGTTTATCTGGCTACGGACGAAGCCAAGGATATCACCGGTCAGCTCTTCCATATTGGCCCCGGTGAAGTGGGCCTCTTCCCGCGGCCAATCCAGCAGCAATCCATTCTTATACGTAAGATGGGTAAATGGACCGTGGATGAACTTAGCAAGGCTGTTCCACAGATGATGCCGCGACAGGGACCGCCACCCGGAGGAACAGGTGGGCCTGGCGGACATGGTGGACCGGGCGGACCAGCAGGGTCAGAGAGACCACCGCGGTAAACGTCTTGGTTTTACCGGGAAGGTTAGAGTATTTTAAGATAACTTAAATTTAATTAAAGGGGGTGCTAAATAAGAAATAAGGATATAGCGTCAGGATAGTATCTTTATTAAGGAGGTTAAACTTGTGAAAAAGGGATTATACAGAAAACTGGTTTATCTCGGGGTGGCCTTGTGTGTTATTGCTTCCATGATATCCATCACCGGCTGCGGTGAACCTACCAAAACCACCACACCGACAGCTACCCAGCCAACCATTACCCAAACGGCCAGTCCTACTGCTACACCCGGGCCGCAGTACGGCGGAACCCTGAAAATTCTGGCTGGCACCGGACAGACTAATATCGGGAATCCAGCAATTGGGTCGCCACCGTTCAACCCCTTCATTCCATCGCCTGGGCTAGAGAGCTTGATGAACCGGGCTGATGATGGCAGCCCCGTGCCATTCTTGCTTGAAGGCTGGGATCTTGACAGAGACGCCATGACCCTTACCATGCACTTAAAGGAAGGGATCCGGTTCCACGACGGCACCCCATTTAACGCCGAGGCGGTCATCTGGTGTGCCCAGGCCCTCATAGATTCAAAGCAGGGGGAGCTGCCGAATGTAGCCTCGATGGAAGCCCTCGACGAATACACCGTCGTGGTACACATGTCAACCTGGGACATCCTGATGGTAAACTACTTCGTGCTCAAGGCGGGGAACATGTACTCCCCCACGGCCGTCCAGACGAACGGCGCGGAATGGGCCATGAGTAATCCGGTGGCAACCGGCCCCTTCAAATTCGTGAGTTACGAAACAGATGTCAGCCTCAAATACACGAGGAACGACGACTACTGGCAGGAAGGAAAACCCTACCTCGACGGCATAGAATGGATATATGTAGCCGACACGATGACGCGGGTAGCTTCTTTCGAGGCGGGCGAGGCACAAATAGTCACCGGCCTGACTGCCGTGCAGGCTGACGAACTGAAGAAGACCGGTGACTACGTTGTAACGAAAGCTCCTACGCAAATCTTCTCACTCTACATGGACAGCGTCAATCCAGATTCTCCCTGGTACAAATTGGAGGTACGGCAGGCCGCAGCCCATGCCATTAACAACCAGGCAATATGTGACGCCTTTGGCTACGGCTTCTACGAGCCCGCCAACCAGATCGGTTATCCTGGGTACCCCGCGTATAACCCAGATGTCGTTGGCTACGACTACGACCCCGACCTGGCCAGGCAAATGCTGGCAGACGCCGGCTACTCCGAAGGCTTCGATACCACGATTTGGTTTACAAGTGGCGGCGATAACAGCGTATTCGAGGCGATACAGGGGTATTGGGAAAAAGTGGGTATACGTACCACATTGGAAATTGTGGATTTCCCCAGGCTTCTTGAGATCTCCACCAAGGGCTGGTTTAACGGCATACAGACCTTCCTGGCACCTTTCGTGCCGCTCGGCTACCCGCCAGCCAAGAATATAACATTCACCTTCTCACCAACGTCGATTTTCTCGGTTTCCGTTATGCGCCCGGACGAAGTCGAGGAGTTGAGAATTCAAGCCCTGGGTGCCGATACCGAGGAAGAGTCGAACGAAATCTGCAAAGAAATCAACCGGCTGCTCGTCGATAAATACTGTGTCTTAATCCCGATTTTTGTTTCGCCCAGCATCGCTGCCAAGGTTCCATGGGTGCATGATGACAGAATCTTCGACACGTGGCAGGAACAGTGGTTCCCGGCAGATGCCTGGTTGGAGCACGAGTAAACTTAGAATATAGTAAGTAAGTAAAGTAATTAGGTAATCAAGTCACTTGAGGGGGCTTGCTTCCACTTCTCTGAAAAGAGAGGATGGGGGTGAGCCCTCTCGTCTAATATTTAGTCGGCAAAAGGCTATAAGGCTCAGGCAGGGTTGGGAGATTTCTTGTCGTGAGTCTTGATTTATTGTAAACTATATTCAGGTCACCTTTAATTTTTTATAATGAAGGTAAGAAAGGCTGGTCTTTCCGTGTACTCAAGAAAAGTAAAAAATACCGATACGGCTGAAAATAGAATGACCGAAATAATAGATGCGGCCTTGAAATTATTCGCCCAGGAAGGTTATCATTCAACCACTCTGGATGCGGTAGCTTCCGAAATCGGCGTCACTAAAGCGGCCCTTTATTATTATTTTCGCAATAAAGAGGAAATAATAAGGGCTATTCTGAATCGAAGTATAGACCGCATGAAACAAGTCCTGGGATTGAGAAAATCCTCTTTATCCGCTAGAGAAAAATTACGTCAATTGATCGTATACCATGTTATATTCGGGACGGATAATGCCGACCTGGCAAAAATCACTTTTGAGCAGCTAAGTATACTTCCGAAAAGATCACGTGAGGTCCATAAGCGTAAACAGAGAGAGGTTGTGGCACTTTTACAGGATCTTTTACGCCAGGGTATTGATGATGGGACTATAGCTGTTGATAATACCAAAATGACTGCCATTGCCATCCTTGGTATGTGCAACTGGACATACCACTGGTATAAGTCGCAAGGGAAGTTGAGACCAAGGCAAATAGCAGATATATATGTTAACCTTCTGGAAAATGGATATCTAAATAAACCACCTTCTCCGAAAGAGTAAAACTAAAATTTGGAAAGTATCTGGGGGCTACGGGGCCAAACTAAAACCCTCAAAGGTCGTGCGTCCGTGGCAATGGCCTCCTGCCAAAACATCAAACGGTCACCGGTTTAAACCTGGGTAATGTAACCTCCGCAGTTACATCGTCAAAGACCGCTTCCACGCGCATCCCTATATATAAGTCATTATTATCACAACCAATAACACTGGAAATGAGTATAGGTCCTTCGTCCAGTTTGATCCAGCAAACATTATAAGGTACTTCATCTTTCCAGGATGGATGGTAGACCTGGTGTATGATCGTGAAGGTGTATATCTCCCCCTGGCCGGTGACTTCGACCCACTCCATCACGGGATGTTCACATTTCATACAGTCGATAGCGGGCCAGTAGTAAGCTCCACAGTTGAGGCACTTATATGCCTTGAGTTTATGTTGCTTTGTACCACCCCAGAAAGGCCTGGTGGTTAAAGTTATCGGCGGTAACGCTTTTGCATACTCCGTAGCCATTTCTACCTCCGTAAAATGAAGCAGGCGGCCGCCAGGCCAAAATCTACAGCACTCAAACCGCCGGTTACCAGGCAGATTTCAGCGTCTTTCACCTGACATTCACCAGCTTCGCCTCGCAACTGCCGTATCGCTTCTATAAAATGAGTCCAAACATGCAGGTAGCCCCAGGACAGCTCCGTGCCCGAAGTGTTACAGGGTATGGCGCCACCCAGCCGGATATTCCCCGCTTCGATGAATGCTCCCTCTTCTCCCCTATGACAAAATCCGTAGCCCGATAGCTGGTCGATGATATTGATGGTAAAGGCATCGTAGAACTGTGCGACATCTATATCCTTGAGCTCTATGCCTGCCATTTTGAGAGCTTTTTCTCCCGATTTCTTAGCCATTTCACCATCAAACTGGTATACGGCTTCTATCGATTGTGCCGCCTTACCCATAGAGAAGTCCTGGGAATACCCCATAATATACACCGGGGGACGTCTTAAGCTCCGGGCTTTTTCGACGGTAGTGATTATCAGAGCGGCGGCGCCATCGTTAACCAGACAGCAATCCCGGGCCCGCAACGGTTCTGCGATGTACCTGGAATTCAGATAATCTTCCATGGTGAGTTTCTTATCGTACATTACCGCCTCGGGACGTTTATTGGCGTAATCCCGCAGTGTGGTAGCCACTGCTCCTAGATGCTGCTCGGTAATACCGTATAGATGCATGTATCTCTTGGCCCAGCCAGCGGCAATGGCGGCGGCGCCAAATAGGCCGTAGGCTCCTTCTAAGCTCTGTCCACCCATAGGTCCTCCAGCCATTGGCCTCGATGTGCTGGTGGCATAGACGAGCATTACCGTGTCACATACGCCAGTCTCCAGTGCTCCGATGGCTGAAAGGAAAACGCCGATGCCATGAGTGCCGGAACCCTCCAGTTGCCAGATTAATTTGGCGTTTATGCCGATATCCCGCACCACCTCCGTAAGGCGCCCGGTGCCGGGTGCCTGCTGACAGATGAAGCCGGTGATATCTGACTTTTTCAATCCGGCGTCCTCGATAGCCAGTAGTGCTGCCTGGACGGCAAGTTCGTGCCCGGTTAGTTCTGGCAGTCTCCCCATTTTAGTGAAGCCTGACCCTGCAAACGCGTACTTATCCTTGATACTCATGGAAACCCTCCTGTAAGAGTACGCTGCCCTTTTTCAATGCCGGTTCATATCCCAACGCTACCTAGAGGACCCGTTAGGATATTAACCGGTACTTGATCACTTTTAAGAAGTTCGTATTTAGTTACGACGCAGAACCATATAACGTCTATAAATGGTTATATAATTCCCGATTAAATCCCGTCTTTGGCGCGAACGTATAACTTTTTGCCGTCTTCCAGGGTCTTCAAATACTCACCGGTAAAGCAAACGTTCTGGAATATGATGGGCTTATCGACTCTATGATACGTTAGCGGGCAATGCATCATACCCTTGGGAATGTAGATAATGGTAGGTTTGGTGATGACCTGCTTTTCGCCTTCCTCACCGAGGTAAAACCAGACTTCTGCCTGGAAGTCACTGAGGTCGCTCGGGTCTCCGCCATAAAAGTGGGCGCACTGGTCATAATCATGGGAATGCGGCACCTGCTCCATCATGAAAGGTTGGGTAATATAGGTCAACCTCATCCAGTAGTTAATGCCACCAAAGTGAGTCGAACCGTCAAAGGCCAGCCTTTTCGGCCCTTTCTTGTTGGTCATTTTACCAGTTTTTGGGTCCCTCATCGGAAATCCATCGATTACAAAGTCATCCGCGAGGTATTTCGCATACTTTAGTTTTGCCATGGTACCCTCCTTTGTCCACTTTAATAAAGGTTACTATGCTTCACTGCGAAAAATCAATGAAGCTTTTTAGCTCCTCGGTTTTCAGTATACCAAATTTGATACCACTTAGCCGACTCTACCGCTGGATGATATGCTTCCAAACAGCATCACGTTCGGTAGATCCGGCTTGAGCAACATCACAAAGAAACTACATAGCGGTCCCCGTGAGTTAAGATAAAGTTATTGCTTTAATCTGAGTGTATTCTTCCTGGCCTAAGACGCCATTGGTTTTCCCGAAGCCGCTCTCTTTATAGCCACCCCACACCAATCCCATCGAGTGTTGATTTACGGTAACGGTGCCGGCCTGTAACTCATTGGCAAACATCCGGCCTTTAGCCAGGTCTCTCGTCCATACGGAAGCTGCCAGGCCATAGGTATTATCATTGGCCAGTTGTAAAACCTCTTCCTCTTTGGAGTACTTCATAATGCAGGCGACTGGGCCGAAGATTTCTTCCCTGGCAAGTCTCATATCCTGGGTAACATCGGTGAAAACGGTGGGCACTACATAAAAGCCTTTATCCAGCGGGGGTTTCGTAGGCCTTTTTCCGCCCAGTACCAGCTTGGCACCTTCCTCGACGCCTATCTTGTAATAGCTTTCTATTTTATCGCGGTGTCCGGCGCTTACCACCGGCCCCATTTGAGTGGCTTTATCACGCGGTACGCCAACAACATGCTTTTTCGAGCCTTCGACAAACTTCTCAATGAACTCATCATAGAGTTTTTCATGAATATAGAACCTGCCCGGTGCGCCGCATATCATACCGGTGTTCATGTAACAGCTCATTATGCCACCACCCACAGCCCGATCCAAATCAGCATCTTCGAGAACAATAAACGGATTCTTGCCTCCGAGTTCCATCGTAAGACGTTTTACCGTCTTACTGGCGGCAGCCATTATCGCTTTACCCGTCTCGCAACTTCCGGTGAAAGATACCATGCCAACACCGGGGTGGGAAGCTAGTGCTTCACCGACGGAGCCTCCCGGCCCGGTTACGAGGTTCACCGCACCCGGGGGCAGGTCAGTTACTGTGGCTATTATCTCAATGACTTTTTGTGCGGTGAGTGTACATATGCTGGGTGGTTTCACCACGCAGGTATTTCCAGAAGCAAGTGAAGAGGCTATCTTACTGCCAATCATAATAGGAACGTTCCATGGCTCAATGGCGGCACATACCCCAATGGGTTCACGCTGATAATACCTAATTTCACGGTTGTTCTGGGATATCTCACACTCCCCGAATACGGTAGTAGCAAGGTCGCCGGCACGATCGAAAGCCATGGGCGCCATACGACCCATCCCATTAGCCATTGAAACGGGCGTACCGTGGTTGAGAATATCAATATCGATAATCTCTTGAACACGTTCCATCAGTGCAGCCGAAATTTTCTTCAATATTCTGGTGCGTTCCATCTGTGGGAGTTTTGACCAGATCGGGAAAGCTTTCTGGGCAGCTTTCACAGCTTTATCAACATCCCTTTCATCTCCCAACGCGACTTGCCCAATTACTTCTGCGTTATCCGGATTGTAGTTTGGATAAGTTTTACCTGATTCCGCATCTACCCACTCTCCGCCGATCCACATTTGATACTTTTGCATTAAACTATATGTCCTCCTAGTTTTTATTGTTTGACATTCGACTATTTATGATGTTAAACCGGCTCCTCTTACGTAAAAATGGCGTGCCAGCATTGCTAAACTGATGTTTAGTTTTTTATTTCCTTGAATATTTAAGGCAGCGTTGCGCTACACATCAATTGACCTGATGATCTCATCAGATCAATTTGTTCAATAATGACAATCAGTGCCTTTAGGCATTGCCTTTTTAGGGGCTCGTTTGGCCGCTGTCAATACTAATGGTCTGAGCGGTGATATTACTCGATACGTCTGAAACCAGAAACAGCACTGCATTGGCAATATCCTCAACTTTGGTAATCTTTCTCCCGGGAGGTCCCGGCATTTGCCCTGTCTCACGCACCTGGGGCGGCAACTGGGGTGCACGTTCTTTGCTGTAGAAATTAGTCAAGGTTAAGCCCGGGGCGATACCATTGACATTAATTCCCGAAGCGGCTCCTTCTGCGGCGATAGCGCGGGTGAAACCAACAACTCCAGACTTGGCTGCGGAATATCCAGAACCGCCGGGCATACCGGTCCGGGCAACATTGGACGCAATATTTACAATCTTGCCGGATTTCTGGGCAATCATACCGGGTAAAACGGCCTTGGTACAATATATGGTTCCCATAAGGTTTAGATTTATCTCTTGTTCGATGTCTGCCAGGTTGGCTTCAGCCAGGGGTCCAGAGAAGGTTGTCCCGCCGGCAGCATTAACCAGGATATCGATTCTACCGAATTCCTTTATCCCGGCCTCCACCATTGCCTTAACTTCGGCGTTCTTCAAAACGTTGGCTTTTTTCACAAAAGCCTTTTTTCCTAAGGCCCTGATTTCTTTTCCAGTCTTTTCTGCGCCGTCCAGGTCGATATCCGTAACGATGATATCACACCCTTCTTTAGCCAGAAACAGGGCAATCGCCTTGCCCATACCTATCTGGCTGCCAGCACCGGTTACCAGAGCTACTTTGCCCTGAAGTCCTAATTCCATTGTCTCCTCCTTTAGATTATTCTCGAGATTATTCCGGTCTGTCTTTTGTACTATGTAATCATGCCGATTGCATAGTTATTAATCCCATTGAAATTAGAATCCTTTTTCGCACATGTCCCTTGTCGGTATGACGTCCGACTGATCACTTTATTTCTTGGCTTTTAACGCGACTAGGGGGTTTATTACCTTCTTCATAATAGAAGCCGACCATCTTGGTCGGTGGACAGCCAATAACCGCACATTAGATAAGTTGGTTAAAATGTCGTGACAATGATCACAAGACAGGGACATTAAAGTTATATCCACTTCCTGGTCAGTAAATAGGTTATTGGTAAGATAGATTAGCATATCAGGGGATGATTGTCAACTTCATCGTTGACTCAAAATTAACTGTCGAAAAGAGTATCATTGCGTTAAAATTAGTATTGTCGGAGGAAGTAAAATCCACCTGGCGACCGGGTATGAACGTACGGCTAGAGAAGAATTACTGTTTGACTAAACGTGGCGGAGGATATATAATCGAGTACACTCTCCCGAGCCCCTCGAGCCAACGGTGCCCGGCTCCTGAAATTATTATGAGCGTGGAACTAAATACTGAACGGTGTGACTGCCGGGGGAAGGCCGGTAGATAAGCATAAATAAAAACAGCTAAAGGAGGTTATCAGAGTATGAAAAAAACTAAATACGGAAAACACATAATGTCTAAAAAACTCTATTTTAAGTTTCCACGTGGTTACGTCGGAACATCTTTACTCTCACATAAAGGTGAATTGAATCCTAACGTCTGCTTTGGTTATCATTGCATCAATAATACGGAGTATAAACACCCGGAACCTCATACGCACGATTTCGATGAACTCCTTGGCTTCGTCGGAGGGAACCCGCTAGATATAACCGACTTCCCAGCGGAGATACACTTTTGTTTAGGGGAAGAACAGGAAGAGCATATAATAACCGAACCCTCGATGATTTCTATTCCGGCGGGGCTGGTCCATTGTCCGCTAACCGTCACCAGGTGCGATAAACCTATTGTGATGTTGGAAATATCACTAACCAAACATTTCGATAGTTCGGAAATGAAGGCAAAGCGAAAAAGAGAAGCAGCCAAGAAAAAGTCGGCAGTAAAACGAAACTAATTTAAGGCAATATCGCCTATATTTACGTCGTTTCTTACTTCGATATTATCGAGTGTCTTGACCGGATGGCCCTCGGCATGTATTTCCAGGGAATAGATGCCCTCTTTCACATCCTTGAACCAGAATCCCCCGAAGCTGTCGGTATTAGTGGTATACTCTTCACCGTGGCTCGCACCGGTGAGTACGACGCGGGCATCTGAAATACACGAATCTTTCTGCGCGTCGTATACATCCCCGGTAATAAACGGTTTCGGTAAACCCAGGTAATATACCCTTGGTTTCGTACTTGAATCGGGCTTTAATAACTCCGCCCGGCCGATCAATTCTTTTAGTTCTTCTTCCTCGCCGAATTGTAAAGCCCCGGTAGGGCAGACTTCGACACAACGCGGTTCTTTCCATCCCCTGTCCAGCAGATGGGCGCAGAAGGTACATTTCTGGGCAATGTTGAGAACCTCGTTGAAATATATCACACCGGGATACGGGCATGCATCGATACAATCCCTCCGTCCAGAGCATTTCCCGGGGTCAATAATCACTATTCCGTCATCCCGCTTGTATATCGCCTGTTGTTTGCAGGCGCTGATGCAAGGCGCCTCATCACAGTGCTGGCATAGCGTGGGGAGATAGGTGATTTTAACCTTCGGAACCGTTCCCCTGACCATATCGGTGATCTTCATCCAGAATTGGCCGGTATCCGGCTGCGGCTTGGCATAGGGAGTCCAGTCGTTACCGACATGTTCATCCTTGCAGGCAATTTGGCAATTATAACAACCATTGCACTTGGCAATATCAATAACTAAGACTTTCGTGCTACTTTACCTCCAGGTAAGAATCTACACACGGTCCCGCCGCAGGATGGAAGGTCTTCTTGAACGCTTCAGGGTACCGGTCTCTCAGTTCATCAAGATTAGCCCGCTCAATTTCAACGAGAAAACCGCTGACCGCCATACCGCAGACATTCCGCGACGTAGTGTTCCGGGGAGTAATAGCATTAATAGCTCCACCCCTGTCAATTTCACCGGGGATGATCGGATCATATTTCGCTCCGTGGTCCTGGCTGACAACGCCGGGCATTATTCTCTCGGTCACATAAGCCCCGGCCAGCACAATACCCCGTTCGTTATAAACCTTGACCACATCACCGTTCCGGATACCTCTTGCGGCGGCATCCCCGGGATTGATCCAGACCGGTTGATACTGGTAGCCGTCCGCTCCCCTGACTTTACAGGTGGGTATTTCCCGTAACCAGGAGATATCTTCATGGTTGGCATGCACCCCCCAACGGGGATGGTTGGACATCATCAGCAAAGGATATGTTTCAGCCCTGGGATGTAAAAGGCTTTCCTGGTGCGTCTCGCCGTATGGTATCCAGTGAGGGACCGGTGGCCTTTCATCGTCATCAGGGAAATGCTCCTTCAAACCGACCGATTCGAATTCTATCTTCCCCGTCGGTGTCAGCAGCGGATTCGCCTCGGGATCTTCGTAGAACGGCCTCAGCCCCGGTGGGTCTTCCTTCCAGTTCGGCGCTACCGGTACCACCCAGTACTTCTTTTCCTTCACTTCTTCCCACTTGACCATGTTCTGGAGGCGGCAATGATCGAAGCACTCTTTTATCCATTCGTCTACCGTTTTTCCGCCCGTATATTCCTCGGCCAGGCCGAGTCTTTCCGCGATGGCGCACACGATCTCGTAGTCACTCATGCTTTCGCCGATGGACTCAATGCACTTTTCTTCCGGGAACAGTACGGTATATTGCCCGCTTAGGTTATCAAAGGAAATATCATCTTCTTCAAATACGGTATTAGCCGGCAAGATGATATCCGCCAGCATGCAATCGTTTTCCATCCATGGGTGCTGGGCCATCACAAACTCTATTTTTGGATCCCGGAAGGCTTTTACGATCCGGTGCCCCTCGTTCCAGCAGGTTACCCAGCAGGGAGAATCCGTCCAGACCATGTGGATCTCCGGATTATTTCCCATGGGGAAGGTATAATGTACAAACTGGTTTTCCCGGTTGGTCGTTTCGGATTCACACCCGTACCAGCTTATCGGCGGGTTGAGTATCGCATCCGGTACCAGCGTCTTGGGAATGAATGATTCATTGACATCAGCGATGTATCCCCCGCGGTACCCCGCATGCAGGTCTGGACGCATAACCGCTTTCGGCAGCGGATATTGACCGCGGCGGTCGAACATACCCCATTCAAGCATCTTTACCTGCTGTACTCCCGGTTTACCCAGTCCCTGCATGGCTAGTAGCAAGATTTGAAGTCTAGCCGGTTCGGTTGAGTACGGCCCTCTGATACCGGGTCCGCCGTTACCGATAACAACGGAAGTCCTTTTTGATGCCCACAGCTGTGCCAGGGCAGTTGCCGTGCGCGCTGGGACCCCGGTTATCTCGGCAGCCCATTGCGGTGTTTTGGGGATGCCGTCTTCTTTCCCCAGTACATATTCGGCGAACTTGTCAAAACCGTGCGTATGCGTGGCCACATAGTCTTTATCGTACGTCCCTTCGGTAATCCATACGTACGCAATCGCCAGGTATAGCGCCGCATCCGTATTCGGCCTGATGGGAATCCAGCGGTCGGCATGGACTCCTGCGGCATAGTTTAAATCCGGTGCGATATAAATTTGCTGGATACCCAAGTCAGTGAACCAGTAGCTCAGTCGGCTAGCCAGCTGTCCGCCCCAACCCCAGGGGGTGGTTTCCTGGTCACAGCCCCAGAACAGCAGCAATTCGGCATTTTCTGCAATGTCCGGCATCACATTCGCCTGCGGCACCTGCTGCCCCACCGGTTCCATTCCCCACACGTGTTTGCCGCCCCACACCCATCCTTCCCAGCTATCCGGATTCCTTGATTGTAGCGTATAACCCCCCAGCAGCTTCAGCAATCTCCGACCGCAGCCGTGAGAGGCATGAACAGTCTTGTTCTCGCCGTGGCAATCCGATTGATACAATATAGCGTTGGTCGTATATGTTTTTTTGATTCTGGTGATTTCATCGGCAATAATATCCAGGGCTTCATCCCAGGATATCCACTCATACTGGCTTTTTCCCCGGTTCTTGATATTCCGGTTACCCTTGTGGTCAAAATCCACCCTTTTCATCGGGTACCTGATACGGTTGGGGGAATAGCATCGCTTTTTATAAGAAAGCGTCAGTGGCGGAATCAGGGTCTTCATTGTAGGTTCAAAAGTCTGGCCGCGCGCTTCGATTTTCCAGGGATTGAATTCTTTAGGATCATACATCCAGTCGTAGTGTAGTGGTCTGATCCGGATTATTTTGCCGTCTTTCACATCAACCACGGAAGCGTTGGATCCGTAGGACTCTCCGCACCAGCTGATGTCTTTAATATATGACTCTTCTCTCGTTGTTTCGTTCTTCAACTGATAATGCCCTCAGCTTTGTTATGGGCAGACCTGGTTAAGCTTGCCCGATTTTAAGATATATTCCGTACCTACTCTCAGAACAGCTTTCCTGCTAAATACTAATATAATACTAAACAAGTAATTAGTCAATACGTTGACTATTATATCTTGATAGTCGATAAATATACAGGAATTGATTGACAATAATTTAATCGATGAGATACTATTGCTTCATGAATACACCCCCAAAAACAGGTGCTAATGATTCTCGCCATCTCGCCACCGTTCAGTATATCGATAATACGGGGAGGTTCCCGCGGGTTAGATTATTCTTCAGGCTGCTTACCTTTGCTGATACTCTTAATAAATATGCCGGCATAGAAGTAAGGGAAAAAGGTGATAACCGTACCGGACTAGCTGTTTTGCAGATTTTACTCAAATATCCGGATGGTATCTCTCAGCAAGAGATAGCCAAGCAAACGGGTAGAACCAAGCAGGCAATTGTGATGGCGATTAACAAACTTGAGCAGCAAAACTACCTTCAAAGACGTTCGAATAGCTACGATAGAAGGATGAATTCCATTATTATTACCCAAGAGGGGATTGATCATCTCAACGAAGTGTTCCCCCACACTCTGGCCATGTGTGATAGTGTTTTATCATCTTTTAGTGATGAAGAAATCGATCAATTCATCACCCTCAGTGGAAAATTGACGAAACGGCTGTGGCAGCAGATCGAAGCTGAATCATCGGAATTTGAACAGCGTGTAGAAGAGGAATAACCGAATATTCCCGTGCCCACCATCATGCCGGACTGTGCTTAAGATGAAGGGAAAAGGGGCAGGGTACAGGCAGGTGGTGCAGGTTATATCAATTGTCTCCCCTTCTAGAAGTAGGCCTATATCTGATGCGCTGAGATCAACAGAGAGTCCGCGGCCGCACCTGTCGCAAG
>CAZEUJ010000002.1:0-34142 GCA_964514525.1 uncultured Dehalococcoidaceae bacterium | reverse complement strand
TATGAAAATCGTTTTCCGCTTTCATCACCACGGGAGAAGCGGCGATGGGCTGACCGTCAAAGAAGGGCGTTATTCCCAGTAACGCCTTCTGCCAGGGGCCGTCATGGTTCATTTGCATGAAGGTGGGACAACCGTACTTGTGGATTATCTGAGGAAGTTCGCTGAGACCCTTGATATACTTGTCATCGTCAATCCGATAACGCTGCTGCCAGCGCGCACCCAAAGGATAGTCAATCGTGGGCGATTCGACAATCAACAGCCCGACGCCGCCCCTAGCCAGCGATTCGTAAAAAGCCAGGACAGCGCCGTTCATACGGGTTTCGTCCTCGTGCCACATAAACGTACCGGCGCCGGTCTTAATGATACGGTTGCGGGTCTTGACCGACCCGATACGGCCCGGCTCCAGAAGTTTTTCGAATTTCGTATTAGCCATACTTGATCTCTCCTGACAGGCCAGAGGGCTATTTACTCCCGGCTATATACTAGCATTTTTCTGAAATTCTTCACAAATATTCATCCGCCGTGATAAGTTCGGGGAGTATAAAGCCGCCCTGTTTAATTTCCTTAAAATCTTGCCAGCCTGACAATTTTACGTCAAAAAAGGGGTAAAAAGTACTTGTTTAACACCGTAAAAAATGGCACAATAGTGCAAAACGAATACTAACCCCGCAAACTGACTCAGGAGGTGGTGATATGGTGAGTGTATCGAAGTCAGCGGCGAAAGCAAGATTGGGAGACATACCCAAAGAAAAGCGATTCTGGTGCCATGACGGCAGATTTCTGAAGAACCTGGAGGAACTGAAAACAGCCCTGGAGCAGATGGCCGAAGAAACTTTCCGATATCATTCAAATGAGACCAAAACCGACTTCAGCAACTGGGTCAGGGACGTCATCGGTGACGAGAAGATAGCGAAAGACCTGCTTAACTGCACTACCCGGGGACAGGCAGCCCGAAGCGTCACCGGCAGGATTATCTGGTTGAAGACCCGGGCGGATATCGTCTGAAAAGCTGCCTCAGAATATCATCAGGAACAGCCAGTAGACAGCCACATTCAAAATCGTCAGCGGCACGCCAATTTTAACAAATTCCAGAAAGGTCAGGGTGGCGCCGCCTCTCTTTTCCGCGTTTTGGATGATGATAATATTGCTGGCGGCGCCAAGGATGGTCAGGTTACCGGCGATAGTGCTCCCCGCCGCCAGCGCCATCATGCCCGCAGTTGAAGCACCGGCATGGATCAGCACCGGCAGGTAAAGGGCCACCAAAGGGACATTGGAAAGAACCTGACTCAGGAGAATACTCACACCCAGAATCATGCCCGTCGAATTCAAATCGATATCCGTCGAGGCAATAGCTTTCTGGAAATAGCCGGAGTCCCAGACGCTCTGCATCAGGACGAACATGGCCGCAAAGAAGACCAGGGTAAACCAGTCGATTCGCTTTAGTATACCCGGCCGACGGGGAATAAAAAGAAAAATCGGCAACGCCGCAGCCAGGGCGATATAGGTCAGCTTGAAATCAATATCCGGTACAATGAACACCAGCAATATCTTTACCAGTATTAAAACCACCATTATTATCAGAGAAATCCTAGCTAATAACGCCAGCCTGGCGTCCTTTATCGGCTCGATGGGATGCACCAGGGGGCGACCGTGAAAATGCTCGCGGTAGAACAGCCTTAATAGACCATAAGCTATACCGAGGTTCACCAGGGTCGGCAACATGAGATATTTAAAGAAAGTAACGAAGGGATTTGTCACGTTGCCGTGGATGGCTATCAACAGGTTTTGAGGATTGCCGATGGGGCTCATCACGCTGCCGATGGTCACGGCAAAAGCCAGGGAAAGCAGGAGGATTTTGGGCTGAGTATCAGCCTTGCTCGCCAGGGCCAGGACAACGGGCGTGCCGATGATGGCCAGCGTATCGTTTAAAAGCAGCGCCGAGAGCAGACCCATGCCGAAAAGTATCAGGAGAACCAGGGCGTTCAGCGTATGCGCTTTCCCGAAAAAACGATAGGCAAGGTGGCCGAGATAGCCGCTGTCTTCCATCGCCTGGCCGATGGTGAAAACGCAGAATAAGAAAAGCATAACGTCGGCGTTAATCGCCTTAAGGGCATCCAGCGGAGATATTTCCCTGGAAACCAGGACGACCAGGGCCCCCAGCAGCATTATCTGCCAAATCTGGAGTTTGATATTGCCGACCCGGCGGACGGCGATAAGCAGAAAAACAGCAGCCAGGGTAATGATGGAAATCATATAAGGCTAAAAATTTTGTTAAAAATCCTGTCAGCTCAATACTAGAAACGAGACCATTCAGGTCATTCAGCCTATCGTATTAATAATGCCGATACGATTTAATCCATTAATAATCATACTCACGGCGATGGCGGCGAGCAGCAGGCTGAAGACGCGGGAAGTCGCCCGGATGCCCCCCTCCCCCATGAAACCGGCAATCCAGTGGCTCAGGAGGAAAATAACCCAGGTAATCAACATATTCAGAGCGAAGGAAATGAGCACCATATAGATATTGTATTGCAGCGCCAGGAGAATCAGGGTGGTTATGGTAGCGGGGCCGACCGTCAGCGGCGTGCCGATGGGGACCACCGCGAGCATTTCTTTACTAACCATATCGACCATATGGCCGGTGGTCATATATTTGATAGAAAGCACCAGCAGAATAATCCCGCCAGCGATGGCGAAAGAACCCACGTCAATATCCATCACATCCAGGATAAACTGCCCGAAGAAGAGGAAGACCAGCCCGACGATAGTGGCGGTAATGATAGCCAGGTGGACCATCCGGCGGCGTTCCGGTTTCTCCCTGCCCTCGCCCATAGAGATGACAAAAGGCAGGTTGCCGAAGGCATCGATAACGATGAACAGCGGCACAAAGGTCAAGACGAAATTTTGCCAGGACACGTTAAAGCATCGCCTCCCAGAATGGAATTCCGGCTAATAATATTATAGCCGTTTCCGCAGGATAAGTTTATCGTCGCCGGGGGTATAAAAATCAGGGATGCGGGCGACGGTCTCATAGCCGCGGCGGAGATAAAAGTTCCTGGTATTTTCGTAAAGCGGCGTCGATGACGTTTCGATAATAGCCAACCTGCCCCCGGCTTTCTTTATCGCCGCTTCCGCCGTATCCGAAAGGATTTTACCGATACCCCGCCTGCGCTTTGAGCGGTCTACCGCTATCCAATATATATCCCAGGTTCCCACGGTACACGGCGTTTCGCCATAGCAGATATAACCCGCAATTTCACCACCGTCCTCAGCGACAAGGGTAAAGTAACCGGTGCCTTCGGGGTCGTTAAGATAGGCGTCGATGACCTCCTCCGCCACCGCCACCTCAAAAGGCTTAAATTCGGGCGTATTCCGCAGTATTTGCATCAGCGCCGGTTTGTCCCCGGCGACCATGGGGCGGATGCCGACGGTCATAATTTTTCTTCTCCAGAGCCAGTTTAACAATCTTATCAATGAACTGTGTATAATTCATACCGGCCGCCAGAGCCTGCCGGGCCGCGCCGGTACCCGGCGAGATATCCGGATTGGGATTGACCTCCATTACATTAAGTTCCCCTGCCTCGTCCATGCGCATATCCACCCGGGCGTATCCGCTACAACCAAGTAATCTGTAAGCTGCCAAGGCTGTCTCGGCAATGCATTCACGCTCCCTAGGTTCAATCTCCGCCGGACAAACAACCTTGGTGCCCTGAAAATAGACGCTGTCCTCCTCCCATTTGGCTTCAAAATTTAGGATGCGAGGCAACCCCGGTGATAATGAATAAACGATTTCAGACACAGGTAATACGATAAATTCGGAGTTGCCCATAACCGTGGCGTTGAACTCACATCCGCCAATAAACCGTTCCACCAGAGCGTTACCGCCGTAAGACTCTGCGATGACGTTCACTTGCCTTGCCAGCGAAGGGAAATCCTGGACCACGCTATCCGCGGTGATACCGTTACTGGCATCATCGGCACGTGGTTTGACAATGCAGGGATAATCGAGGCGAAACATATGTAACGTCTCAGGGTTAAGCAATTGAAAGTCCGCCGTGGGAATGCCAGCGGCCTGGAGCAACACCTTGACCTTGGCTTTATCCAGGCCAAGCCTGAGCACCGCAGCCTGGCAACCAGTAAATGGTATCCCCAGTTCTGTCAAGGCTTCCGGCACCAGGGCTTCCGTTTCCGGCTCGCCGCAAAAACCTTCGAAAAGATTGAAGACCAGGGCGACTTCCAGAGATGCCAGCTTCCGCCTGGCCGTCTCAAAAGGCGGTACCAGCGGTAAAAGGACCACTTCATAGTCCAGCTCAAGTATAGATGTGCGGACCGCTTCTACGGCTTCTAGAACGCCGACAACCGCTTTCTGTTCATGGGTACGGTCATAGCGCGACGGGTTCGGCTCGTTATAGACGACGGCTATACGCGCACACATTGCGGGTACCTCTCTATAGCGGCATCAAGCACGGTACCGATTAACGCTTCGTAAGTCCAGCCCAGCATCAGCGCCATGATGACGAGGTCGCTGTAGCTCCCGAGTCCGGGGAGGGGATTGATTTCAATAAAGTAGGGCGTACCATCGCGGCTGACACGGAAGTCAACGCGGGAAAAGTCGCGGCAGCCGAGCGTCTTAAAGGCTTTAAGACTGAAATGCTCCATCTTTTCGAGGGTATTTATAGACAGCCGGGCGGGAGTTTCATAGTCGACCAGATTAACGTAGTCGCGCTTGACCTCCAGCGAATAGACGAAATGCTCGACCGGTTTTTTCGGCACGACGCGCATCATACCCACAATTTTGGGCGGCGAGTTCCCGACGATGCCCACGGTTACCTCTTCGCCGTCGATGAACTCTTCCACCATGACCGGCTGGCGGTAACCATCCAGAATCCGGCGGATTTCCGCTTCCGCCTGTGGGATATTGGTCGCGAGAGAAGTCAGGCGGATGCCCTTGCTCGAACCTTCTGAGGCCGGCTTGATAATGACCGGGAAGGTCAGCTTTTCCCAGGGCGCCCGGCGTAAATCTTCCCCGCCGGCAATTACCAGCCACCCGGGGGTGCTGATACCCTCCGCCGCTACCAGCTTCTTGGTCAGCGGTTTATCAAGACACACCGCCAGCGTCAGAGGGTCAGAGCCGGTATAGGGAATATCCAGCATCTCCAGGACGGCCGGCACCTGAGCCTCCCGACTGCGGTAGGTACCGCGGCCTTCGGCGATGTTAAAGACGATATCAACGCTCTCGCGACGGATATTATCAAGAAAATGCGGGCCGCCCCCCAGCCTGACGACGGTATGCCCTTTCGACTTGAGGGCCGCCGATATCATCTCCACCGTTTCCGGGGAATCGTATTCTTCCAGCGCGTCTTCGGCGGTGAGGCGACCCTCTACCGCCGCTTTAAGGTCAAACGATAACCCGATCCGCATCTACCTCTCCTTAAACCTTTACCGGCAAATTGGCATCCGCCAGAAGTTTATCCACGACGCCGCTAACCGAGGGATTCTTGACAACGTTTTCCCGGCGGCTTGACGAATTCGGATTACGATAACGGAAGACCTTACCCTCGTAGTTCTTCAACAGCAGTTCGTCTTTGGTCATCGATAGCACGTAGTTCGGCTGTAAAGGCACCTTGCCACCGCCGTTAACCAGGTCCACGACGAAGTTGGGGACGGCCAGGCCGGAGGTATGCCCGCGCATACCTTCAATAATTTTTATACCCACTTCTATCGGGGTGCGGAGATGTTCCGTACCCTGAACCTCATCACACTGGAAGAGGTAATACGGACGCACTTTAGCCTTGAGTAAACCCTGGCAGAGTTTAAGCTGCGTCTGAACACTATCGTTGATGCCCCGCAGCAATACCGACTGGTTATTCACCGGCACGCCGGCGCGTAGCAAGCGGTCGCAGGCGGCGGCCGCCTCCGGGGTGATCTCACGGGGGTGGTTGAAGTGGGTGTTAAACCATATCGGGCCGTGCTTCGAGAGCATGTCACAGAGTTCGGCATCAATACGTTGCGGCAACACCACGGGGAACCGGCTGCCGATACGTATGATTTCGATGTGCTTGATTTCCCGTATCTTAGATATAATGATCTCCAGGTGAGCGGTCGAAAGCGTCAGGGGGTCGCCGCCGGAGATAATGACATCCCTTACTTTAGTGTTCCGGCGTAAATAGTCCAGCATGGCTTCAATCTCGCTAAAAGGCCGCACCCAGCCGCCGTGCCGCCATTCGCGCTTGCGGGTACAGTGACGGCAGAGCATGGGACAGATATCCGTGAGGACCATCAACACCCTATCAGGATAGCGGTGCACGAGGCCGGGGACAACCGAGTCCTCTTTTTCGGCCAGGGGGTCTTCCATACCGATATCGCTCATGGAAATCTCAAGAATAGAAGGTATCGCCTGTTTCCTTACGGGGTCATTGGGGTCGTCGGGGTTAATGAGCGACAGGTAGTAAGGGGTGATGGCGAGAGGATAACGCTGGCAAACCATTTCGATTTGCGCTTTTTCCTCAATCGATAGCGGCACCAGCTGGCTGAGCTGGTCAACGGTAGTGATGCGGTTACGGAAGTGCCACTTCCAATCATTCCAGGAACTATCCGGTACGTTCCCGAACAGTCCAAATCTTCCGGCAGCGCTTTTACCGGGAGGTTCGTCATCGATACTTTTAGGGACTGGAGTTTTACTGGGAGGTTCTTCAGCTTCGTTTCTGGATAAGGTTTCCATTGTCATTCTGGTAGTACCGGGGGTGGTGTGGTTTTTACTGGCCACCGATGACGTTTTCACTCTTCTTTTTTTTAACGCTCCTTCTTCTATAAATTTGTTTTATTTGTAACGTTTTTTTCGCTAATTACTTGTGTTAACTTGACATTCCTGTTATAATATATAGGAATTTTAATTCCTAACTTTAATTATACAACTCCAGTGAAAATTGTCAATAGTTTTTAGTGATTGTAAGAAAAGTTTTAAAAAAATTTTTAAAAGAAATTCTGGTAAGGAGGTATGAGTATGCCGGGATGGAAATTCCTGACCAACCATGCCATGGTACTCTGCCTTATCGCCCAGAAGCCGCGCGTCACCGCCCGAGAAATTTCCGCGACGATAGGTATCACGGAGAAGGCCACGCGCAACATCATTAACGACCTCGAAGCAGATGGTTATGTGACGAAAAAGAGGGAGGGTCGACGCATCAGATACAGTTTCGACCCCGACATGCCGCTGCGCAGTGAAACGCAACAGGACAAGGCCATCGGCGATCTCCTGGAGACCCTCGGCTGGAAAAGACGTAAAAGCCGTTCTAAGAAACTCGTCGCAGTTTAAGTCCTTATAGCCGGTTCTTTCAACCAAAAACGCCTCACCCTTATCCATCCTTTTTAAGCACAATATACCGCCGGCGATTGTCTTTGGGTAAATCAAGACCCTTATTTTTCTGATAGTAATTTCTTACTAGTAGTACTTACATTGTCGCCAAGAATTGAAAAATTCAGCTATTAATGGGTAAAATACTTGACAACCCTCGCAATAGTATTATAAAGTTGTCTAAATCCGTGCAAAAGATAAAAAATAAAATCCAGTTTATCAAAGTGATAATAAATTCTAATTAAATAGCAGGCGGTAAATTCATATAAAAAATTCTCTATAAAGTCATAGAGAATTTATATGAGATGTTCCGTCATTAATAACGTGCAAGTTAATAATTTAATTGATATTTATATAGAGGGAGGTGATATGTAAGAAAAAGACATGAGCAACATGGATGCAAGATGTATTCCGGAAAAACAGGAGGTATACACAAAATATGTGGAGAAAATCGATTAAATACGCTTTGCCACTGATTATTTGTCTCGTATTTTTAATCACCGTTATTCCCGGGTGTAAAGAGGAAGCGCCCACGACGACGGTAACGGCGACGGCGACGGCGACGACGACGGCGACGGCCACAGCCACGACGACCAAGACCGCCACGCCTACCCCTTCCGCAACACCCACAAAGCCACCCAAGGATAAAATCGTCATCGGCGCGGCCAGACCTCTTTCCGGCCCCTTATCTTTCTTTGAGGCAACCGCATTCGGGCCGGTCTATAAAATGTGGGTTGATGAGGTCAACGCCGATGGCGGTATATACGTGGCGGAGTACGGCAAGAAACTACCAGTAGAGATGCTTGTCTATGATGATACCAGCGATATGAACTTGATGACGACACTACTGGAAAAGTTGATAGTAGAGGACCAGGTTGACTTCGTCTTCCCGCCTGCCAGCACTGCGTTTCTTTTTGCTGCCGGCGCTGTAACCAATAAATATAATTATATACTACTTGGAGCCGAGGGTGGTTGTACGACCCTCGAGCAGGCGGCGCTTCCTGGTATGCCCTACTTTTTTGGCGTCTTGAATTATTCCAACCGCAACCAGATACCGGTTCTGGCTGACATGCTTGCGTCATGGGGTGTGGAGACGGCGGCAATAATTTACATTGCTGACCTTCACGGCGTAGAATACTCCGGCCAGGCGGGTATAGACTTCGATAGGGTAGGAATTGATATATTGATGAATAAGAGTTCCATTCCTTACACTACGGATGTTGACCTGCTATTGAAGGAGGCCAGAGATACCGGAGCCGACGTCGTTTGCTGTTTTGTCTATCCCCCGACGACCTTCTTTATGGTCACACGGGCAATCGCGCTCGACTACAACCCCAAAGCCATGGTACTCGGCCCTGGCGGCTATTCACCGACTTTAAGAGACCAGTTTGTTGGCAACGGTGGTTTTGCGCTTGATGGTGTTATCGGCGAAGGCGCCTGGAGTCCGAAGAGCTCTCCCGCCGCACAAGCATTCTACGATAAATTCATCGCTAAATGGGGGAGCGATGAAGTTATCGACTACTGGGGCACCCTGTTCTATTGGGGCGCGCTGCAGCACTTCCAGCAGGCTATCGAGGAGGCTGGAACCCTTGACCAGGAAGTCATAAGGGATGTAATGGGTACCAGTACGTTCCAGACAGATCTGGGACCGACCTGGTATGACCAAATCGGTGGTGGCGGTTATCTGCTGGCAGTCGAGTGTCATCCCGGCGAGATTGGTCAGTGGCAATGGGATGCGACGGCTGGAATAGCTATATGGGAAGTCATTGGTCCCACGGAGAAAGCTACCGCAGATCCTATTTACCCCAAGCCACCGTGGCCAACGACACCATAAAATACATATACAAAAATATAGTACCGATACAAAAATAAAAAGCAGGCTGTCTATAGGGTGTGAAAATAAAATCTTTAAAGGTGATTTTTTCTCCCGAGACTCTTCCTGCACCTTATAGACAGCCTGCAACTATGATTATCAAGGCAGGTAGCTATCGTTATGCCTCAAAGCATTGTGACTATACTGGATGTTGTAATTGGTGGCTTACTGCTGGGCGGACTTTATGCCCTGATTGCCATGGGATTCAGCCTGCAGTATGGCGTTGCCCGGGTGCTGAACATTGCGCATGGCGAATTCATCATGATCAGCGCTTTCCTCACCTGGACGCTGTACACCATGGCTGGCATAAACCCGCTGGTTTCTCTTGCCATCGTCGGTCCAGTTGTATTCATAATTGGTTATCTACTTCACCAGACTTTATTTAAGCGCCTTAGAACCTCGTCACCATCACCAGGCGCCTACGAAGCCAGTTCCTTGTTAGCCACTTTCGGCCTCATGTTCATCTTTCAAAATGTGGCTTTGTTAATATGGGGGGGTAACATCAAGGGGTACTCCTATTTAGCTACCCCGGTAAGTCTCGGGGGAGCGATATTTGCCGCCAATAGTCTAGTAGCTCTTTGTGTTGCTGTAGTGATAGGTTTAGTCTTCTACCTCTTTTTAGCCCGCACCCGTCTGGGAAAAGCCATCCGGGCCGCGGCCCAAGACCCGGCGACGGCTGGACTAATGGGGGTAAACATCAACCAGGTGCTCGCCATATGTTTTGGCCTCGGGGCTTTAATGGCGGCTTTTGCCGGCTTGCTAATCAGCATGTGTTTTTCTATTCATGCAACTATGGGCCTAGGTTATACCGTCGTTGCCATCATCGTTGTTGTCTTAGGCGGGATGGGCAGTATCCCCGGTAGTTATATCGGGGGGTTTTTACTGGGTATCATTGGTAATATTGTCACCTATTTTGAGCCGGGCTTGACAATGCCAGCTTATTATCTCATCTTCATAGTCCTGCTCCTGGTCAGGCCATCGGGTATTTTAGGGAAATAGAGAGATGAACATAGAAAAAGTTATCTCAAGAAAACCATTTTTATTGGGTTTAGTTTTAGTAATCTTAGCTATATTGTTTACTATACCCCTCTATGTCAAAGGTTACACTCCTGTATTGATAACCTCCATCTTCATGTACATCATCCTCACGGTAAGCTGGGTACTTTTTTCCGGGCCTACCGGCTATATTTCACTGGCGACGGCAGCTTTTTTCGGGGTCGGCATATATTCTATGGCCTTGCTAGGGAACAAATGGCCTCTGCCTGCCGTTGTCATTACAGGCGGTCTGATCAGTTTCATAGTCGCCTTTCTCGTCGGCGCACTGACTCTAAGGCTCAAAGGTATATATTTTACCGTCTTCACTTTCGGACTCCTCCTGCTCGTACAGAATCTCCTGCTGTTCTATGAGTTTAATGTGACGAAGACACGTGGCAGAATCGTTTTATTGGAAAGTAACACCACTGTTTATTACGTGATATTAATTATCCTGATCGCGCTAATGTTTACCGCGTACTTCATCCGACGTTCCAAATACGGCCTGGCCCTGCAAAGCATCGGAGAGAACGAGGATGCGGCGGCTCATATGGGCGTTAATGTAACCATGGTTAAGATTGTCACCTTTGGTATCAGCGCTTTTTTCATGGGAGCCGCGGGAACCATCATGGCGACACGATGGACATATATCGACCCATCTATCGCGTTTAATGCGAATTACTCCTTTTTACCGGTATTAATGGCTATCTTCGGCGGTACAGGACAACTTTTCGGTCCGATAATAGGTGCGGCTCTCTTCGCTTATCTGCAAGAAAAATTAACAACCAAAATACCTGAATTATATATGCTCCTTTTCGGTATAGTATTGGTGGGTACCATATTATACCTGCCCGGCGGGTTAGTACAACTGATACAAAATTTATGGCGACGAAGGCCGAGAGGGCGACATGCGAATACTTGAAGGTGAAGGGGTAACCAAGTATTTCGGAGGGTTAGCCGCGGTATCGGATGTCGATTTCTACGTCGACGAGGGAGAAATCTTCGGATTGATCGGTCCTAACGGCGCGGGGAAAACGACATTGTTCAATCTGATATCCGCATCGCTGGTACCCAAGCCGGGCATCATAAAATTCAAAGGAAAGAACATCACCGGCATGAGCCCTTATAAAATCTGCCGGATGGGCATCGGGAGGACTTTCCAGAACGTCAAGATATTCGCCAACTTGCCTGTGATGGAGAATGTGCGCATCGGCGCTCTTTTCGGTTACGGGAAGAACATCTCATCGGCCGAGGCGACCCGAAACGCCGGGGAGTTCCTGGAATTCGTGGGGCTGACCAAAGTCAGCGGCGTACCGGCACGAGACCTGACGCTGGCAAACCAAAAAAGGCTCGAGGTTGCCAGGGCGCTGGCTACCAAACCGGTGCTTCTCCTGCTTGACGAATTAATGGCAGGCCTCAACCAGACGGAAATTACCGAGGCTATGGAACTGGTAAAAAAGATACGGGAAAAGGGCATTACCATCGTTATGATAGAGCACGTGATGAAAGCTATTATGAACGTATGCGACCGAATCATCGTACTTAATTACGGCAAAAAAATCGCTGAAGGAACGCCCCTTGAAATCGCTAACAGCAAGGTCGTAGTTGAAGTCTATCTGGGAGAAGAGACCAATGCTTGAAGTAAGTAACCTCAATGTTTTTTACGGACAAATCCAGGTGTTGTGGGATTTCAGCTTTAAAATCGACGAAAAGGAAATCGTCGCCCTGGTTGGCGCCAACGGCGCGGGAAAAACCACCCTGTTGAACACGATATCCGGGGTGCTGCACCCTACTTCAGGCACCATTACCTTCCTCGGGAAAAGAATTGATAATATGGCACCCCACGCTATTGTTGAACTCGGTATTTCCCACATACCCGAAGGCAGAAAGCTTTTCACGGACATGTCCGTGCGGGAAAACCTGGAGATGGGCGCCTATGGCAAACAGGCCTGGCAAGCCAGACACGAGACTATCGAAGAGATCTTTCAACTTTTCCCCAGGTTAAAAGAGAGGGCGGGACAGTTGGCCAGGACACTGAGCGGCGGCGAGCAGCAGATGGTGGCGATGGGACGCGGCTTGATGGCAAAGCCGAAACTGTGTATTATCGACGAACCATCTAATGGCCTGGCACCGCTACTGGTACAAGAGGTCTTCGAGAAAATCAAGTCGCTCCGCGAACGGGGAATTACCATCGTGCTTGTCGAGCAGAATGTCCGACAGACGCTGGAGATCGCCGACCGCGCCTACGTGCTGGAAAACGGGCGGGTGGTACTCGAAGGCACCTGCGCCATGTGCCTGCAGGACGAGCATGTCAGGAAAGCCTACATGGGGCTTTAGTTAACACGATAAATTATAACGGGAGTTAAGAGGGGGGTTGCACCCCCCTCTTTTTTTACCTTCTTTTCATGACGAAGAGAATAAGGAAAAAAGGAAAATCGGCAGATTTCACCAGCAGGGTTAATATGTTATATAATGGTACCTGCAAAAATATCATAGAAAGTACAGGAGGTAATAATGGACTTAGGTTTCAAAGGCAAGGTAGCACTGGTCACCGGGGCCGGCAGCCAGATAGGATTCGGCAAGCAGATAGCGCTTCTCCTGGCAAGGGAGGGTTGCGACGTCGTCGCGGTCACGGATATCAATCTCGACGATGCCAAACTGACGGCAGAAGAAGTAAAGAAACTGGGGAAAAAGTCAATAGCCGTGAAAGCGGACGTGACCAACCCCACCGATGTTGCCGCGCTGATAAAAAAAGTTATCGATGAATATAAGAAGATAGACATCCTTTGTAACGTTGCCGGCGGCGTGGCAAGTCGCGTACCTTACGATAAAGCCAAGCCGGAAGACTGGGATAAAGATATCCACCTCAACCTCCATGGTGTCATGCTCACATGCCAGGCCGTACTCCCCTATATGAGGGAAAAGAAGACCGGCGTCATCGTCAATATAGGTTCGGGGAGCACGCGCATGTACAGCCATGGCACGGGTAACGCTTATGCCATTTCCAAGGCCGGCGTGGATACTTTTACCAAACAGCTAGCCTTTAACGAAGCCAAGAACGGTATACGCTGTAACTGCGTCGCCCCCGGCCCCGCCCCAACCAATTTCATTCCCGGTCCGGACAAACAGGCAATGGTAAATATGCTCGCCAAGACAATTCCAATGGGCAGGGGCGCTACCCAGACAGATATCGCTAATGCCACGGTCTTCTTCGCGTCCGAAATGTCCAGTTATATAACCGGCGCGATCCTGCATGTTTCCGGCGGGTCCGTACTGGACTAAAAGAACGTTTTTTAACCTGATAAAATGAGGGGGTTAAAATGGACCTCGGGTTTAAAGGTAAAGTAGCCCTGGTAACGGGCGCCGGCAGCCAGATAGGTTTTGGAAAAGAGATAGCGCTCCTCCTCGCCAAAGAAGGCTGCGAAGCTATCGCGGTAACCGATATCAACCTGGCAGATGTCCAGAAAACGGCCGAAGCGGTGAAGAAACTCGGGAAAAAATCTATCGCTCTTCAGGCAGATATCACCAAAAAAGCTGAAGTAGACGCCATGGTCGAGAAGGCGGTGGATGAGTACGGAAAAATCGATATCCTCTGTAATGTTGCCGGGGCGATCCTGCACAAGGACTATACCCCTCTGGATGAGCAGGACGGGGAAGTCTGGGCAAAACAGATAAGCCTGAACCTTTTCGGCACGATGTACGTCACGCGGGCGGTCCTTCCCCACATGAGAAAGCAGAAGTACGGGGTAATCGTAAACATAGGTTCGGGCAGCACGCACCAGTACGGCATGGGCGTGGGCATGTATGCCATATCCAAGAGCGCTATCGACCTGTTTACCAAGCAACTGGCGACGGCGGAAGCCAAGGCCGGCATACGGGTGAACTGCGTCGCCCCAGGGCCGGCGCGGACTAATTTCGGGGCGGTACTCCGGGAAGGACTACCGCCGCCCACTCCAGAGCAGGCGAAGCAAATGCAGGAGAACATGGCCAGGACAATGCCCCTGGGCAGGATCGGCACCGCCGCCGATATCGCCAATGCAACGGTCTTCCTGGCGTCAGACGTTACCAGCTATGTTACGGGGCAGGTATTTCACGTATCCGGCGGTTCGGTAATGTAACAGTCAGATCATAGTACTTTATCCTGGGGAAGGGGTATTAACGAGTCGCTTGACAATTTTCCGGGATTGTGGATAAAATTCAATGAAGCTCTTGACACACCTGAGAAAGCTTCGGGAGGTGTATAATGAAGCTTCACGAGTTATACGGAGTATGGCAGGTGGATTTATGAGGCCCTGCCTTGGGTGGGGCGAATAGAAAGCGGACCCGGCTCGTATAAAAATCTGGAAGACGGTCCTTCTTTGAAGGACGCCCAGAATGGTGGTGATCACCGAAAGTGAGTTGGGTACGCGACCCGTCAGTCTCGTGAGTGGAGGTTGCATAAAAAAGCAACCTCCACTTTTTTATAAAGCTTGACAGCCTGCCGGGCGCAAACCTAGAATATCGGCAACGGCAGCCTTAATTTAAATATCCCCAACCATGCATTCTTACAGGAGGCATGATGAACCAGCGAATCCGCACGGTACCGGCCATTCTTACCGACGACCCCAAGGTACTGGAGAAAATGGTAAGACAGACCGAAAGATTTACCGACTACGCTCAGCTCGACATCATGGATGGCAAGTTTGTACCATCGCGGAGCGTGTCCTGCGGGCAAATAGCCGGAGTAAAGATAAAAATTAAATGGGAAGCACATCTCATGGTGATGAACCCGGAGGAATGCCTGGAGGAATTCCGGCAGGCGGGGGCGCGGGGAATAGTCTTTCACTACGAAGCCACCGCTGCCCCGGAGAAAATAATCCGTAAGATTAAAAAGCTCGGCATGAAGGCCGGCCTGGCCGTCAATCCGGAAACACCCATTAGCGCAATCACAAACCTCATCGACAAAGTGGACAACGTGCTTTTCCTATCGGTCAATCCCGGCTTTTATGGCGCCAAGTTCATCCCTGAAATCCTGGATAAAATTGTCGCCTTCCGCAAAGCCTATCCGAAAATGGAAATAGGCATTGACGGCGGCATTAAGGAAAACAACATAGTGCAAATCGCCCGGACGGGCGTCAACGTGATATACATCGGCAGCGCGATCTTTTTACAGCCGGACCCCGCTGAAAGCTACCGCCGCCTGAAAAAGCTCGCTGAAGCCAATACTCCCTGACCCGAGCGCCATTCAACTCTCTTCGGAGCCCCAGTTCTGCATAAACTCCTTCAGGCGCTGGGCGAGCCTGGGACTGGTCCGCAGGCGCTGGATAAAAACAGGACACCCCTCCAGCAGCGAGTTCTGCGCCGCCGTCGCCATACTCGATAGCAGGTTCTGCATGCCGCTATCAATCTGCGGGGGAACATTGGTACCCGGCGCCGCCTGCTCCATCTGGCGGCGGATATCTTCGGCGGTGAACTTCATGGGTATAACACAGGTTTTATACCAGGGACACTCCTTGCACTGGACTATCCCATAGGCTTCGTTCAGAATATCATCCATCACTATCCCCCCGCTCGGTTAAATTCATATCCTTACTGACTTTATTATATCATCTTTCTTAAAGAAATTAACTCTGGCAACCCACAATCGCCAAGCCCTTAAGTATCACTACCTATAGACAAAATTGCCCTTAAGTCATATAATCCAGATATATATCCCAGGGGCACCAGAGGTTAAGGCTAAAATATTTGAGGTAGGAGGGAAGTATGGCGCTTTATATTATGATGACCAACCTCACCGATGAAGGCAGAAAAACAGTAAAAACAAACCCGCAAAGGATTAAAGAAGTCAATAAAGAAGTCGAGGCTATGGGCGTGAAAATACTAGCCCAGTACGTCACTCTGGGACAGTACGACTTCGTCAATATTCTAGAAGCTCCGAACAACGAGACGATAGCCAAGGTAGCCATGGAACTTGGTTCCCGCGGCACCCTGCAGACCAATACTCTCGCTGCCTTGACACTAGATAATTTTATCAATACGCTGAAAAAGTGAAACTGAAACTCTTGAAAACCCTGGTGCCCCATACTGCTGCATAGCTGTCTGCACATATAAATCAAGGGAGGATGACAATTAAACCCCTGAGTTTCACCCAGATTTCTCTTTATCGGTCATGCCCCTTATGTTATAAACTACAGTATATTGACGGCCTCAAACCGAAAGACAGGTCGTATTTCAGCTTCGGTACCACGATGCACGACTGCGTCGAGTACTTTTTCAGAGTAAACACACCGCCGCCGCCATCACTGGCAGAACTGCTCAATTATTACGGACAGAACTGGCTTTCCCAGGGCTACGAATCGGCCGAAGAAGAAGCCAGGTATAAGAAGTATGGAAGGGATATTCTGACCCGGTTCTGGGAAATTCACCAGACCGATTTCCGCCTGCCGATAGCGCTGGAACGCAACTTTACTATCGACGTCGAAGGGATTAAACTCCGGGGTTTTATCGACAGGGTAGATAAGCTGGACAGCGGCGGCCTATCCATCATCGACTACAAAACGAACAAGGAGCTTTTTACCGCCGATTATCTGGCAGACGACCTCCAACTGACGATATATCAGATGGCGGCCGAGCAGACCTGGAAACTCCCCGTCGAAAGGCTGACCCTCTATCACCTGAGGTCGAACACGCCCTGCCACTGCCCGCCGCGGGAACGAGCAAAAATCGAGGAGGCGCGGCAGCTCGTTAAAGAAGTAGCCGATAATATCAACCGGGGCAATTTCCCGGCGGTGGAGGGCCAGTTCTGCCCTTGCGATTTCCCCGAGCACTGCCCCTACTATCGACACCAGTATCTGACCATCGCTCCCGAGGCGGCACGACAGGAAGTCCTGCCGGGTATTGCAGCCATCGATGCCGTCGAACGCTACGCCGCCCTTCAGGCACAGATTAAAGAACTACAGACGCAGCTTGAGGAAGCCAAGCAGACGATTATCGAGTACTGCCAGAAGGAAGGCTTGAACCGGGTCTTCGGCAACACGTGCGAAATCACCTACAAAATCACGGAAAGGACGGGATTCAGCGAGGAGGAAGTTAAAGCCCTGCTGGAACCGGAGGGGCTGTGGGTAAGGGTGCTGGGGTTCGATCCAGCACTTTTAAAGCAGCTTCTCACCGATGAAACCGTCCCCCGGGGTTTACGCGATAAACTAGAAACGCTCAGGCGTATTACGGCCAGTTACCCTCAACTCTGGCTCCGGAAACACGCCGGAGAAGAGGAATAAGACCGTTCATTTATTACACACCGAGGAACCAATTTTGGCGAAAATAATGCTGGTAAGGCACGGCATTACCGATTTGCATACGGGCGACCGGTTCTGGGGCGGGACCGATATGCCCTTGAGCAAAACAGGTATAAAGCAGGCGGAGCAGCTGCGGGATCGGCTGGCTGAAGAAAAGATAGACGCCGTCTATACCAGCACGCTGAGTCGCGCCCGTGTTACCGCCGAGATTATCGCCTCCGGGCACAAGGTGGATGTCACCCCCTGCGAGGAATTGTGTGAATGCAACTTCGGCGATATCGAAGGGATGAATTTTAAAGAGATTAAAGAGCGTTATCCGGCACTGGCCGAGGAATTGAGTGAACGGAAAACGGGGTCGTTCCCCGGTGGCGAAACCCTCGAACAGCTTAACGACCGTGTCCTGACCTTTATCAGACGACTGGAAAGGCACAAGCCGGGAGAGACCGTGCTGATAGTCGCCCACGGCGGGCCGGTGCGACTGTTAATCTGCAACCTGCTGGGACTGGGACTGGAGCACTGGCTACAAGTTCGGGTAGACCACGTTTCACTGAGCATCGTGGAGACGTATCCAGGGATGGCTGTTCTCAACTTGCTGAACGATGTCTCCCATCTCAATAGCTGATTAGCTTAAATACGTTATTGGAGTTATGTTAAGTGATGATAGAATAAGACGGTTTTATGAACCTCAGCCCCTGTATCCCCCTCTCCTTACGAGGCAGGATGAAGGAGAGGGGGAAGAAAAGAAAGAGGGGTCGTGACCCCTCTTAGACGCCCCGAAAGTTAAAAGGAGACTTACATCCATTTAAATTCTTTAAAAAAATGGTTACATCGAACGATAAAAAAGACAAAAAACGGGTCTTCGCCTCATGGAGCGGGGGCAAGGATAGCTGCCTCGCACTTTACCGGGCAATTCGTAATGGGATGGATGTCCGCTACCTTGCCAACATGGTCAGCGAGGACGGCCGGCGCTCGTGCAGTCATGGCATCCGGGCCGAGGTCATCAAAAAGCAGGCGGAAGCCCTGGGCATTCCCATCGTACAGCGACCCACCACTACGGAGACTTACGAATCGGTATTTGTCGATATGCTTCGAGAATTCAAGCGGAAGGGCATCGGTGGCGGGGTCTTCGGGGATATCGATTTTGCGCCGCACCGGGAATGGAATGAAAAGGTATGCCAGAAGGCAGGCCTTACGCCGTACCTCCCTTTGTGGAACGAAGACCAGAAGACTCTCATAGAAGAATTCATCGACGCCGGTTTCATCGCGGTGGTCGTCGTCGTCAAGGCTGAGCTCTTCGGGAAAGAAATACTGGGGAGAATCATCGATAGGGAATTCCTGACGTTCCTGGCGGGGCGGGACAAAGGCATCACCATCTGCGGCGAAGCCGGGGAATACCATACCCTGGTGATTGACGGACCTTTGTTTAAAAAGCGGCTGGAGATTACCAAAAGCGAAAAGGTCACCAGGGGCGAACACCATTTCCTAGAAATCCTGGAAACTGAACTAAAAGCTAAAACACCTGCGGGACGGTAGATATGACGAAGATAATCGCCAAAGTGATATCACAAAAAGGCACCTGCCAGGCCGGCCACCGGGTCGGCGACGAGTTCGTCATCGGCCAGACGACCCCTCCCGGCATGTGCTCCTGGGCATTCGCCGCCGTATTTCCCTACGCCGAAGCGCTGGAGTTCGGCGGGTCTTTCCCCTGGGAAAGCGGCCCGGATAAAGCCCGCGTGGCCTGCTCCGACCCGGACAATCCGGTGGTATTCGAGCTGAGACGGGCAGACTGACGAAAATCCCCCTTAATCCCCCTTTACGAAAGGGGGAAAGATATGGCAGGGCGTTTGAGAGGGGTGAAACCCCTCTTTTTTTATTCCCCCTCTCCAGCCAGAATCCACCCCCGAGCTAAAAAGATGTATCAGGCTGGAGAGGGGATTAAGGGGTGAGGCATCATTTATCAAGCGAAGTTATTATCTTTTGCCCGCTCCTACCCTGTGCTATACTTTAGGAAAGAATCCGCAATAGAGGAGTCCCGTTTGACAAGTCCCGATAAAATCCAGGCCAAAATAGAAAAACTGAGGGCGCAGATCAACCGCCACAACTACCTTTATCACGTCCAGGACAGTCCGGAAATCAGCGACGCCGAGTACGACAGCCTGATGCGGGAGCTGAAGGAGCTGGAGGAAGAATATCCCCAGTTCCTCACAGCGGACTCCCCCACCCAACGCGTCGGGGCCGCCCCGCTGGAGGCTTTCGGCGTGGTGAACCACCCGCTGCCCCTGCTCTCTCTGGGCAACGTCTTCTCCGATGAAGAACTCATAACATGGTATAACCGGACGGTGCGACTTGCCGGAAATACGCCCTTCGACTTCGTCGGCGAGCATAAAATAGACGGACTGGCCGTAGCCCTGACCTACGTCGACGGGCGATTCACTACCGGCGCCACCCGCGGTGACGGCTACCGGGGGGAGAACATCACGCAAAACCTCAGGACGATAAGAAGCATCCCCCTCTCCGTATCCAAAGACGCCCCGGCCCGCTTCGAGGTGCGGGGAGAGGTCTACCTGCCCAAGACCGGCTTTCACAAGCTTAACCAGGAGCGGGCTAAAGAAGGACTGCCTCTCTTTGCCAACCCGCGTAACGCGGCCGCCGGCTCGGTGCGGCAGCTGGATTCACGCATCACGGCCAGGCGACCGCTCGATATTTTCATCTATGCGCTCGGGTATCCGAGGGATAACACCGTACCTTCAACTCACTGGGAAACGATGACATGGCTGAAATCGCTGGGTTTTAAGGTAAATTCCAACAACCGCCTTCTCAAAAACATCAATGAAGTCCAGGAGTTTTATCGTACCTGGAAAGAGCAACGGGAGGGCCTGACCTATGAAGCCGACGGCATCGTGGTCAAGATAAACCAGATCAACCTGCAGGAAGAGCTCGGGGATATCGGGCACGAGCCGCGCTGGGCGATAGCCTATAAGTTCCCCGCCGTACAGGGCACTACAGTATTAAAAAGCATCGAAATCAGCGTCGGTCGGACGGGCACCCTCAACCCTTACGCCGTCCTGGAGCCGGTGGCGGTGGGGGGCGTCACCATTAAAAGCGCCGCCCTGCATAACGAGGACGACATCCGGCGCAAAGACATCCGCGAGGGAGACACGGTCATCATCCAGAGGGCGGGCGAGGTCATACCGGAGGTCCTCGGGCCGATTGCCGGCAAACGCACCGGTAAAGAAAAGAAATTCGACCTGCTGAAAAAACTCCCCAAAAACGAGAAAGGACAGCCGGTCTGCCCCGAGTGCCAGCAGGCCAGCGTCATCAAACCGGATGGCGAGGTAATGTACTACTGCGCCAATGCCGCCTGCCCCGCCCAAGCCCAGCAGCGCATCGAGCACTTCGCCTCTAAAGGCGCGATGGACATCCGCGGCATCGGCGAAAACATCAGCGCCACGCTCTACAGACTGGGGCTGGTCAAAGATATCGCCGACCTTTACTACCTGGAAAAAGAACAGCTGGCGGAGCTGGAGAAAATGGGCGAAAAAAGCGCGACGAACATCATCAACGCCATCAACGCCAGCAAAGAACGCCCGCTGGCGCGGGTGATATACGCCCTGGGCATCCGGCACATCGGGGAGGAAATGGCGGGGGTCCTCGCCAGCAACTATCATAGCATCGATAAACTGGCCCAGGCTTCGAGAGAAGAACTGATGCAGATAAGCGCCATCGGCCCAAAGATAGCAGACAGCATCACCGCGTTTTTCAGTCAGAAAGACAACCTGGATATCATCCGCAGGCTTAAAGAAGCCGGCGTAAAGCTCGAGGAAAAAGCCGCCGTCAAGACAGGCCTGCCGCTGTCCGGCCAGGAATTCGTCGTCACCGGGCGACTGGAAGGATTCACCCGGCAGGAAGCGGAAGCGCGGATAAGAGAGCTGGGCGGCACCGCCAAGGACAACGTCAACCGCAAGACCGCTTATGTAGTGGTGGGCGCCGACCCCGGGTCAAAGCTGGCCCGGGCGACAGAACTGGGTATAAAAACAATTAACGAAAAAGAGTTTATTAAGCTGTTAGGTCAGTAATACGATGAAACTTATCGTCGGACTGGGCAATCCGGGGTTTTTATATGCCCGCAACCGCCACAATATCGGCTTTATGTGCGTCAGCCACCTGGCAAAAACGCAAAAAATCGCCTACGACAGAAAGCAGGGGCACGCGCGGACAGGCATCGGCAATATAGCAGGCCACCGGGTCGTGCTGGCGCGGCCGCAGACCTACATGAACGCCAGCGGGGAATCGGTGAGTGCCCTCATGAAAAAGCTGAACGTCTCCCCGGCCGACCTCATTGTTATCCATGACGACCTCGACCTGCCGCCGGGCAAAATCCGCCTGCGCCTGGGAGGAAGCTCGGGAGGGCACAAAGGCATCGAATCAATCATGGCGCGTACAGGGACACAGGAATTTTATCGCGTCCGGGTGGGCATAGGCAGACCGGAGACCACCGGAGATGCCGCCGATAAAGAAAACGCCGTCATCGACTACGTATTGAGGGATTTCACCCGCGAAGAGAAAAAAATCATCGATACGGTCATCCCTAAAGTCAGCGAGGCTATCGTCTACCTACTGTCTGAAGGGCTGGACGCCGCGATGAATAAGTACAACTAAACGAAGGGCAACAAGCTAACGGACCTCAAAAGGAAAAACTCCCACCAGGATATCGTCAACATAAACTTTATATTCGTATTTACCGACGGGTATAGTCAGGGGCTCCCAACCAGCGAAACCACCAATCATAGGTCTGGGTAATCCCCCCTCACTAACGATCTTCCCGGTGTCCACATCGTAGACCGCACTACGAAGCTGACACTCCAGGATGATTTCACCATAAAGGCAAATCTGGTCGCCCGCCGTAAAAACAGTGGCATTTTTCTCGAGGTCGGTAGGAAAATCTTTCACCTCAGGCAGCACTTTGCCCAGACCCAACTCTTTAAAGTATTTCTGTAGAGTCGCTATATCCGGCTGCTCCGATAGCGTCGGAGTCGTTGTCGGCAAGGGTGACGGCAGAGGCGACAGGTCCGGTGAAGCAGAAGGCTGGACTGTGGGCGAAGCAGTCGGCTGAGTCGACGGCGACCCATCGTCATCGTCGCAGGCACTGAGTCCCGGCAGCAGTGAGACAACGATGAGCGCAAATATAAACACCTTTTTCACCTGATACCCCCTATGCTAGTTTAGAATAGCCCAAATCACATATACATCAAAAATACCTTACAATCGTCACAATCATATCACACGTATAATTTATAGACCATTTTTTATTCTTTTTGTATTTGGTTGATCCATACTCACCCCCTTTTATCCCCCTCTCGAACAGGTTTATTCAAAGTGACCGGTTTTTATGATGTTCAAGAGGGGGAAATAATTTGAGAGGGGGCTCCGCCCCCTCTCGGCTTAACACCCCTCTCCAGCTATCATTATCTGCGGTTTGATACCAAGGCCTCTGGCTGGAGAGGGGTAAGGGGTGAGGTTACCATTTGAATATACGCAAATAGTACTTTGCCGTATTTTATATTCGGGTGATATAATCTTAACATCAGATATAAGGAATTCTCGAATGAAAAGTAATTATATTTTCATCGGGGTCATCGGCGGGAGCGAAATCTCCCCGCAGGTAGCCCAACTGGCGGAAGAGGTGGGACGGGAGATTGCCCGGCGGGGGGCGGTACTGGTGTGCGGGGGGCTGGGGGGCGTTATGGAAGCCGCCTGCAAAGGCGCCAGCGACGAGGGCGGCACGACCATCGGTATATTGCCCGGGGACGACCGCCGGACGGCCAATCCCTATGTTAAAATACCTATAGTAACCGGCATCGGCTATGCCAGAAACGTAGCGGTGGTGAAGACCTCTCAGGCAGTTATCGCAATCGACGGGAGCTACGGCACACTCACGGAAATCGGCCATACCCTACAGAGCGGGATACCGGTTATCGGGTTGGGGACATGGGAAATATCGATGGACGGAAAGGCGGACAACAGCATCATCATCGCTAAAAATCCGAAAGAAGCCGTAGACATGGCCATGGCGCTGCTTAAAGACCGGCAATAACCACCCAGATGGGAGACAAAAATGTCAACGATAAAGAACATTAAGGCCAGGGAAATTTTAGATTCGCGGGGGAACCCCACCATCGAGGTAGAGGTCGAGCTCAAGGACGGCATAAAAGGCACGGCGGCGGTACCATCCGGCGCCAGCACCGGCAAGCACGAGGCTCTTGAGCTCCGCGACGGCGATAAAAAACGCTATAACGGCAAGGGTGTCCTCAAGGCGGTGGCCAACGTCAACGGGGCGATTGCCGGCGCCATTACCGGCATGTCAGTCTTCGACCAGAAAAGAATCGACCAAGAGCTGATAAAGCTCGACGGCACGCCGGACAAATCGAAGCTCGGCGCCAACGCCATCCTGGGGACATCGCTGGCGATAGCCCACGCCGCCGCCAACGCCAAAAACATACCGCTTTATCAATACCTGAATAACGCCAAGACCTATACCCTGCCCGTGCCGATGATGAACATCCTCAACGGCGGCAGGCACGCGGAAAACTCGACGGACCTGCAGGAGTTCATGGTGATGCCGGCGGGGGCGGGGAGCTTCTCTAAAGCCGTACAGATGGGCACGGAGGTCTACCACGCCCTGAAAAAAGTCCTCAAAGGCAGGGGGCTCGATACGAATGTCGGCGACGAGGGCGGCTTCGCACCTTCCCTCCCCTCGAACAAGGAAGCCGTCGAAGCCATCCTGGCCGCTATAGAATCGGCCGGCTATAAGCCCGGCAAAGACTGCCACATAGCCCTGGACGCCGCCTCCAGCGAGTTTTATAAAAACGGTAAATACGCGCTTGCCAGAGAAGGCAGGACTTTAACCCGTGATGAAATGGTCGAGTTTTATGTCAAGTGGGTCGCCGCCTACCCTATCGTCAGCATCGAGGACGGCATGGCTGAGGACGACTGGGAAGGCTGGCAGCTCCTCACGAAAAAGCTCGGCGATAAAGTCCAGCTTGTCGGCGACGACCTTTACGTGACCAACGTCGAGCGACTTAAAAAAGGTATCGAAATGAAAGCCTCCAACGCTATCCTTATAAAGCTTAACCAGATAGGTACGCTCACGGAGACCATCGATGCCATCGAAACGGCCCGTAAAAACGGCTGGACGGCCATCGTCAGCCACCGCTCCGGCGAGACCGAGGACACCACTATCGCCGACCTCTGCGCGGGGCTGGGAACGGGGCAGATAAAGGCCGGGGCGCCCTGCCGCTCCGAGCGTACCGCCAAGTATAACCGGCTGCTGAAAATAGAGGAGGAACTGGGGGAGAAGGCAGAGTACGCGGGGATGGGGGCATTATACAATCTAAAGCTTTAATAGAAATGACATCACGATATGAGTATAAAATTCCGGAAATACAATATATCTACCGACTTCAAATCGGTCGGGGACTTCCTTATTGAAAACTACCGCACCGGCAATAGGGACGGCAACTTCCTTCAGCCTGCCTGGGAATACATGCACAGTCACCCCATGACCGATGAAAAATCGTTCGAAAAAATGGGTATCTGGGAAGATTCCGGGAAAATTGTGGGGGTAGTTCACTATGAAATGCTATTAGGTGAAGCCTTCTTCGAAATCCACCCCCGCTACACTCATTTGAAACCGGAGATGCTGGAATATGCCGAAAAAAACCTTTACGGGAAAGCGCCGGACGGACGGCAGTATATTAAAGCTTTCATCAACGACTTCGATAAAGGCTTTGAAGCCCTGGCGAAGTCACGCGGCTACGAAAAAGACGATAAATTCGCCCGCCCGATGACGCAACTTAAGATAACGCACCCTTTCCAGCCCATCTCCTTATCAGACGGTTTTCAATTAAAGAGCCTGGCGGAAGATAACGACCTGGCCAAGCTGGACCGCGTTATCTGGCGGGGATTCAATCACGGGGACGAGCCCCCGACAATTGATTACGCCGGGCGTAAAAAGATGCAATCGGCGCCAAATTTCCGGAAAGACCTGAACATTATCGTCGTAGCGCCCGACGGAAATTATGTTGCCTATGCGGGAACATGGTTTGAAAAAAAGAACAAGTTTGCCTATGTCGAGCCGGTGTGCACCGACCCGGATTATCGACTTAGAGGATTGGGTAAAGCCGCGGTGCTGGAAGGAATCTGGCGGTGCGGAGAACTGGGGGCAAAAGTAGCCTACGTTGCTACCGACCGGCCATTCTACCAGTCGATGGGTTTTAAGAGGCTGTTTACCTGTAGCTGCTGGATAAAATATCTCCCATCTTAAGAAAAAAATGCCTGAAATATTACCCGGCATACACTGGATTAAGTCGCCAATATCCCTCGAGCAAACGACGCTATCCCATATCAACGTCTACCTCATAGAGGGAGATAAGGGCTTTTTACTGGTCGATTCCGGCTGGAACACGGACAAATCGTTTACCACCCTGCATAATTACCTGGTGAAAATCGGGGTAAGCTTCGAGGAAATTTCACAGATTGTGGTCACGCATGTACATCCCGATCATTACGGCATGGCGGGGCGGATAAAAAAGCTCTCCGGGGCGAGCATCGCCATGCACCACATCGAAAAAGGCTTCATCGAGCCGAGATATATCTCCATGGAGGAACTCCTGCACCAGACCGACCGCCTGCTTATCAGCAGCGGGGTGCCGCGCGATTTCGCCGATAAACTCAGAGACGCCACCGTGGGGCTGGAGCAATACATCGTCCCCACCCTGCCGGACATCACACTCCGCGACGGCGATACCATCACCACCGGCAAATTCACGTTCCGGGTAATCTGGACGCCGGGACATTCTTCGGGGCATATCTGTCTCTACGAGCCCGAACAGAAAATACTGCTCTCGGGCGACCATATCCTGCCGAAAATCACGCCGAATATCAGCGTTAATCCGCAGTCCATAGAAAATCCCCTCGGCCGGTATATAAAGTCACTCCAGGAGATAAGACAACTGGATATCAAGTTGACGCTGCCCGGCCACGACAAGCCCTTCACCGGGCTTGTGCCGCGCATCGACGAGATAATACGGCACCACAGCCAACGCAACATGGAAATACTGGAGGCGATAGGGTTCAGGACCAGAACGCCCTACGAAATAGCGCAAAAAATAACCTGGGGCGACCATAACGGCTGGGCGGACCTGCCAGCTTTCCACCAGAGGATGGCCATCTTCGAGACGCTCGCCCACCTGGAAATGATGGCCGCCGAAAACCGCATCGACAAGCTGCCGCGCAAGGGCATCATCTACTACGGACAGAAGTGATATAATTAATCAATGAAGAGAATCGGCATTACCACCACCGTCCCGGTGGAAATCCTGATAGCCGCCGGATACCGGCCGGTCGACCTCAACAATGTCCTCGTCAACGACCCCGACCCGGGACGGCTCATCACCATCGCCGAGAGGGCCGGCTTTCCCCTCAACTGCTGCAGCTGGATCAAGGGCATCTACGGCGTCTGCCTCGACCAGGGCATCGAAGACGTCCTTTGCGTTACCAGCGGCGACTGCTCCAACACCATCATGCTCCGGGAAACCCTAAAGCTCAAGGGGCTTAACGCGATGGCTTTCGCCTACCCGGACAGGCCAGATAAAGAACAGATGGACTACGCCCTAGAAAAGCTGGCAGCCAGGCTCGGCACCACGCTTAAGGTCGCCGAAAAGACCAGGATGGAATTGCAACCTGTCCGCGACCTCGTTCTGAGACTGGACGAGCTTACCTGGAAAGAAAATAAAGTCAGCGGCGGGGAGAACCACCTCTGGCTTGTTTCAGCTTCCGATTTTAACGGAGATTATCAAAAATACCGGCAGGACGTACAGGGATTGCTGGATATCTGCTCTCAACGACAGCCCTACCCCGATGGTGAAACCAGACTGGGGTATATCGGCGTGCCGGCGGTATACGCTAAAGAGTTGTACCCTTTCATCGAAAAACAGGGGGCGCGCGTGGTCTTTAACGAGGTCCAGCGGCAGTTCGCCATGCCGGAACCGGGAGAAACTCTAGCCGAGCAGTACAGCAACTATACCTATCCATATTCAATCCAAGAGCGCATTAAAGACATCAAAGCCGAAATCCAGCGAAGGCATATCGACGGGGTGATTCATTACGTGCAGGCGTTCTGCCACCGCGGCATCGGGGACATCGTTTTCAGGGACGCTATAGATTTGCCAATGCTGACGCTCGAGGGTAACGCCGACTTTTTTCTAAACACGCATATCAAGACGCGCATCGAGGCTTTTCTGGATATGATAGAGAGGAGGAGAAGGACAGGAAAAACACCCATCCCCGCTCCTGGATTCCGGCTTTAGCCGGAATGACAATTAATTAAATTAATACGAGGAGGGAGAAATGAAAACCAGAATAGGCATCAACGGGTTCGGGCGCATCGGCAGATTGACCCTGAGGACTATTCTCCAGCGCCATAAGAACGAAATCGAGGTGATGGCGGTCAACGACCTCACAGACGCGAAGACCAACGCCCACCTGTTCAAGTGGGACAGCGTGTACGGCCGGTATCAAGGGGAGGTAGTAGCTAAAGATAAGTCCATTACCGTGGACGGAAAGGAAATTCAGGTCCTCTCCGAACGCAACCCCGCCGCCATCTCCTGGAAAAACTACGGCGTCGATATCGTCATCGAGTCCACCGGCCAGTTCGAGAACGCCGAAGAAGCGGCCGGCCACCTCAAAGGCGGCGCTAAAAAGGTAATTATCTCGGCACCGGCCAAGGGCACGGGATTTGCCACTATCGTGCTCGGAGTCAACGAGGACACCTACGACCCTAAAAAGCACCATGTCATCTCTAACGCATCCTGCACCACCAACGGCATCGCCCCGCCGGTGAAGGTGCTGCATGAAAATTTCGTCGTGACCAAGGGACTCATGACAACTGTCCACTCTTACACCAACGACCAGAGAATCCTGGATATCGTCCATAAAGATATCCGCCGGGCGCGCGCCGCCGCACTTAATATAATACCTACCACCACCGGCGCCGCCAAGCTGGTAGGCGCGCTGGTACCGGGGCTGGAAGGCAAAATCCACGGCATTTCGCTACGCGTCCCCACGCCTACCGTATCAGTCATTGACTTCGTCTGCAACACGCAGAAAGACGTCACCGTAGAGCAGGTCAACGAGGCATTTAAAAAAGCCGCCGCCGTAAAGCTCAAGGGTATCCTGGAGTACTGCGAAGAACAGCTGGTGAGCATGGACTTCAAGGGCAACGAGCACAGCTCCATCATCGACGCCCCCAGCACCATGGTCATCGGCGGGAACATGGTCAAAATCCTGGCCTGGTACGACAACGAGTGGGGCTACAGCTGCCGCCTCGGCGACCTGGTGGTCTATATCGCGGGGAAGGGATTATAGAGAAAAAGTCACGGAGGGACATGACGAAAGTCCCATGCGGCAAAGACGAAATTCTAATACGACCTTTTTATAAGCACCGATTGACACATGTTGCGGAATTGCGTAAAATGGGGAGACTACCTGAGAGGGTGAAGAATGAAGCTAGTAGTTGTCGGCTTCGGGCAATGCGGCGGCAGAATCGCCGATGAGTTCGCCCGCCTGAATAAAAGGGCCCGCGGCCTGCGCGGACTCAATATCGTCCCCGGCGCCTATGCGGTCAATACCGACCTCGCCGACCTGAGCGGCCTGCACACCATCAAGCCCGATTTCAGCCAGCGTATCGTCATCGGCAAGAAAAAGACCGGCGGCCACGGCGTGGGGAAAATCAACGAGCTCGGCGCCGAGATAGCCCACGAAGACGCCGACATGGTCATCGACACGATAAGAAACACCGAAAACTTCGCAGAAACGGACGCCTTTCTACTTATCGCCAGCGCCGGCGGCGGCACAGGCTCCGGGGCAATACCGGTAATGACGCAGCAAATCAAGGAACGCTACGTCGACCGGCCGGTCTATAACCTGATAGTCCTGCCTTTCGAGCACGAGGTATTGACCGAGGACAGGACCGTTTACAACGTGGCTACCTGCCTCAAATCCAGCTACCTGGTGGCGGACGCCATATTCCTCGTCGATAACCAGAGATACGTGATGAAAGACTCGTCACTCACGCACAATCTGGCCAAGATAAATACCACCATCGTACAACCGTTTTTCAACCTGCTCTGCGCCGGCGAAGAAAAAAAGTCGCGGTTCATCGGCGCCAAGATACTCGATGCCGGCGACATCATCCAGACACTGGTGGGCTGGACGACCCTGGGCTACGGACGGTCACAGACCTCGATTTTTAAGACCTTCATGCGGACGCGCAACTTCCGGGACAAAGCCACGGAAACGCAAAAGGGCACCCGCGCGCTCGATGAGGCCATCAGCGGGCTATCCATCAAATGCAATCCGCTGGACTCCAAGAGGGCCCTGTACCTCGTGTCCGCTCCGGCCGATGAAATCAACGTCGACCTGATTAAAGAGCTGGGTACCTACATAAAAAATATAGCCCCGGAAGCGATCATCAGGAGCGGCGATTACCCCAGGGAGAAAGGCAATCTGGATGTCACCGTCATACTCTCCGAAATGAGCGACGTGGAAAAGGTAAGGGGCTATTTCACCAAAGCGATCAATCTCATCGCCGAACTGAAGAAGCGCCAGGAAGGCCTGGTAAGCACGCAGCGAGGGATTGATATCACGATAAAGGACATTCCCTCGCTGCTTTAGTCCGGTTATTCAGTTTAAAAACCCATATTCGTTAGAAGCCAGTGGTTGATAATTCCACCAGTCAGCCCGTCTATGAGTTAAAGCTTTATCTGGCTATCTTGGAATAGATTTGCCAGGCCTGCTCGATGGTCTCGTCGCGAACTTTCCAGGCTTTCTCGACATGTTCGTCGCGGACCCTGGTAGCCTCAGCAATAGCCACATCACAGGCGTTAGAAGCCGCTTGAACGGCGGCCTGGTAGGCCTCCTCGGCGCGCCGCATCAAATCCTCGCGGGTCTTGGCGGCTTTAGCCAACGCCTGCTCGCGGTCTTTCATCGCCTGCGCCACGGTGGCCTCGTAAGCCCGGTGCGACTGCGCTTCTGCCCGCTTATAGGCTTTGGCTACCTGCATCTCATTCTCATGGTAAGCCTTGGCGACCTGACGCTCGGCGTCCATATAGGCGGCATAAGCCCTCTCGGCCTGGCTCATGACTTCGTCAAGCGCGCTCTTGGGTCGCTCCCCGGCAGTCTCAGCCCCCGCAGGGGGAGCTTCTTCTTTAATTTCTGGCTTTTTGGGTCGTTCTTTCTGGCTAGGCACCAGGCACCTCCTTTAATAAATCTTATTAGCTTTAATTATTTATTTTCTGAACGTAACACACTTAATGCCAAGTATATGGCGCACCCGATAAAAAGTCAAACAATTTTCACCCATTTTCAAGGCTAATCCGGGTCAATCCTTATCCTTACCGGCGTTCTCATCGCCGGGACCCTTTTTCGCCTGCTCGTTCCGTTTCGTCTCATACATCCTGGCTAAAGACTCCAGGCGGGATTCCATTTTACCTTTAGTGTCCTTATTGATTCCCCTGGCGTCCTGGCCGGCACTGCCTGCCTTTTCCATAGCCTGTTTCATCGTCTCGATGGCGGCTTCCGTAGGCTGGTAAGAATCGTCCTCTTCTTCCTCGGAGCCGACGACCGCCTTACTCCGCGGTTCTTCAGCGATTCCCGGTTTTTCAACTTCGGTCACTTCTTCGGGCTCTTCATCTTCCCCGGCGATCCGCCCCTCGTGGAGAGTGGCCTGGTAAGCCTTTAAAGATGCTTCGGCAGTCTCCCGGGCGACCTGGCCGGTGGCCTCGGCGCGGCTGATGGCTTCTCTGAAAGCGGTAATGGAAACTCCGGCCGCCTCCCGGGCAACTCTGGCCGAGGCTTCCGTCGCTTCCTTGACCGCTCTGACCGTCCTCTCCGCCGATTCCCGGGCGGCTTTAATGAGAGTCCCCGTTACCTCGCGGGCGGTCTTCACCGCGGCCTGAGCGGCTTCCTTGGTCTCGCGGCTGACCTGCTCCGCGCGGGTGATAGCTGCTTGGATTTCCTTCTGCGAAACCTCGGCAGCCTCTCTGGCGCTGTTCGTGGCGGTCCCTATGGCTTCTTTGATGGTTTTTAAAGACTCCTCAGCCGTCTCCCTGGCGGAACGGTTCAATTCCTCGGCTTTAGCTACCGCCTCCTCGGATTGCTTTATGGATGCCTCAACCGCATCCTGCGCCGCTTTGGCCGACGCTTCAGTAGCTTCTTTAGCCGCGTGAGCTACCTCTTCCATCCTGGCGACGGTTTCGCGGAACTCGGTGGATGATGCCTCGACCATCCCTGTGGTCTCTTTACCGATAACCTCGGCCCGGGTAATGGCTTCCTTCGATTGCTCGACTGATTGCCTGGCAGCTTCCTGGGCTTGCCTGGCAGACGTCTCGGCTGACTTCCGGGCTGCCTGGGCGGATGCTTCGGCTACAGCCATAACCTTCTTTCCTTCTTCCATCGCCTGGTCTATCGCTGACTGAATGTCCTTGAGAGTAGTCTCGGCGATTTCCCGGGTTTCCCGGGTTATCTGCTCGACCCTGGCGACCGCCTCCTTAAATTCTGCGGCGGCTAACGTCGCGCTGGCTTTGGCTTCCTTACCGATAGTCTCCGCCCTGGCGGTGGCTTCGTGGGAGGCTTTGACGGACGCCGCCGAAGCTTCCTTAGACAGTTTTATGGCGGCTTCGGTTATCGCCTTGGTCTCTTGGACGATCTCTTCAGCCCGACGCATCGTTTCCTGGGAGGCTTTTTGCAGGGCGTCAGTTACCTGCCTGGCTTCCCGGTTGCTTACGTCAATTTTGTTCAGGGTTTCCTGCGAGGACCTCTGGGCGGCTTCGGCGACCTCCCGGGCGACCTTGCTGATTGTTTCCGCGCGGGCAGCCGCTTCTTCCGCCGCTTTGGCAGAGATGTCCGCCGCTTCCCTAGTCGATTTACTCGCTTTCTCCGCCCGGAGCACCGTGTCCCTGGTGGTCCTGGTAGCGGCATCGGCGGCATCCTTGGCTTCCCGCGCCAAACGGTCAGCCTTTATGGCGGCATCCCTGGCAATTCTGATTGCCTCTTCCGCGGCTTCCCTGGCCGTCTTGACCGTCGTCTCGGCCATGGTGACTGCTTCTTCCGAGGCGTCTCTGGCAGATTCCGCCGTTTTTTTAGCCTCACGGCTTAAGCCGTCGATACGGGTAAGGCCTTCCTGAGATAACATCAGCGCCGACTCCGCGGCGTGCATTGCCTCGACGCTGGTCTTTTCCGCCCGAGCGATGGCTTCCTCGAATGCCCTGGTCATCGCTTTTGTGGTCTCTTTAGGCCTACTGGCAATCTCTTCCGCCCGGCCGATAGCTTCCTGAGCGGCTTTAATAGCGGCTTCGGCAGATTCCCTGGTCTCGCGGCTGATTTTCTCAGCGCGGCTGACGGCTTCCTGGGCGGCTTTGGCGGCGGCCTCGGCGGCTTCTCTGGCTTCCTTGCCTATCTGCTCCGCCCGGGCGGCCATTTCCATGGCGGTCTTCGTCGAGATACCGGCCGCCTGCCGGGCTGCCCGACTCAGCGCCTCAGCCCTGGCCACCGCCTTCTGAAAGTCGTCGATATTGCCTTCTACGTCTTGTTTTATATCAGGAGACATCAGCCCAACCTTCCTAGAAGGGGTATTTTATCATGTATAGCCTACATATTATATTATCCAATCCTGAGTTTTTCAATAAACAAACCTGCTTTTTACACAAAATATTATTTGGCTTTGTATTACATGATTGAAGGTAAAGAAGTGAATAGTACCAAAAAGCATTACAAAAGTCACAGAACTAAAGATTGACATGACAGATTTATTATGTTAAAAATAGCAATAGGCCATAATTCAGAAAATCGAGGTGTAAGATGAAATTAGTAGTTGTCGGTCTGGGTCAATGCGGCGGCAGAATCGCCGACGAGTTCTCCCGGTTGAACAGTCGAGCCAAGGGGCGGCGGGGCATGACTATTGTTACCGGCTGCTTTGCGGTCAATACGGATGCCGCCGACCTGAGCGGGTTAACGAGCATCAGTAACGACCACCGCCACAGAATCCTCATCGGGAGCCGCAAGACGGGCGGCCACGGCGTGGGCAAAATCAACGAGCTCGGCGCCGAGATTGCCAAGGAAGACGCCGATAAAATCATAGACGCCATCCGTACCACCAAGAGGTTCTTCGAAACGGACGCCTTCCTGCTCATCGCCGGGTCGGCGGGCGGCACCGGGTCGGGCGCTATTTCTATCGTCACGCAGCACCTGAAAGAGCGCTATATCGATAAGCCGATCTGGAACCTGATCGTCCTTCCCTTCGAGCATGAAGAAACCACCGAAGAAAGGACCATGTTTAACGTCGCCACCTGTCTCAAGTCCAGCTACTCGATCGCCGACGCCGTCTTCCTCGTCGATAACCAGAGGTACGTGAGGAAAGATTCTTCCATCCAGTCCAACCTTTCCAAAATAAACAACATGATAACCGAGCCGTTTTACAACCTGCTCTGCGCCGGCGAAGAAAAGAAGGCCAAGTACATCGGCGCCAAGCTGCTCGACGCCGGGGACATCATCC
>CAZEUJ010000001.1:32575-37722 GCA_964514525.1 uncultured Dehalococcoidaceae bacterium | reverse complement strand
AACCGAAAATTTAATAAATTACTCTTGACAACTATTAGGATATCTTCTTTGTAACACCGGGGTAATGATCAGCCATTTGGTTCATATTTCCAGTAAAGTCCGACAGAAGTAATCATCAGTAATCACATTCAAGCGGCTGGACTTCTTCTTTAAAATAACGATGAAAGCATCGGGGTAACTGGTGATAATCAATGGGAGCTATAGCTCTTGAAAAATCTAGAGAATTGTGCGTATTCCAGAAAAGGACTACCTTATTTTTTAAGCTTGATTTCCTGCTATCATCAATAAGGGCGGCAAAGGTCTTCCCTGTGTAAGTTCCCTCCAGCCTGATACTACCATAACTCTTCATACAAGCCACTGCTTCCATTCCTTCTTCAGTAAAAAGGGCGTACTGCTTTCCGAAAAAGCTATGCCTAATATCTACATCGTGCTCGGAAAAATCAAGCCGGGGGAAGGACGGAGCTAGCGAAGAAAGCAGAGAGTTAGTCTTGTTTATGAGTTTCACCATTCTCTTTGCGTTAACAAAGCTATCGCTATTTACCCTGACAGCGACCTCTCTAGTCTTACTGTTTGTTGCCCTAAGTCCAAGCATCAGCCCTGCCGCTGTACCCATGGAACCTGAGGCAACATAAATGTAATCAGGCTCGGGTATTTCCCCTTTAAGGATTTGTTTATTGAGCAACTGTCTCAATACAATGGTCGAGAGTTGGAACCAACTCAATTTTTAACATAACTTATATTACTTTTTCTTAATATAAAGCCTCCTGTCTTTTTACAGTATGAGATTCAGGAATCCCCCTACTGCCAGCGCCGCGGCAATCATTATGGCGGCTGATTTAAGCATGTTCACCACCCCGAGTTCTCTCAACAGAACAACAAAAGTGGCGATGCAGGGGAAGAACATCGCCAGGACCACGCTGCCCACGACCAGTTGTCCTGCGGTAAGCACCAGGGGCGCCAGCATGCCTACAGCTACGTCCTTCCTGAGAAAACCGATAATCAGGGCGGTAACCGCTTCTTTAGGCAATCCGAAGACGCCGGTTACCACCGGTGCGGTGAAATTGGCTATGGCTTCAAAAACACCCAGTATATATAGTATGTTAATTACCACGATAGCACCGAGTATTATAGGGACAGCTTCTTTCAGGAAGCCAAGAGTCCTCATCCATAGTTTTTGCAGGCTTGCCCGCCACGGCGGCAGACGGTACGGCGGTATCTCAATAAGTAACTCCGGGGTAAAACCTCTGACTACGAAACGCATTATGATTCCCAGGATGATCCAGACAATAAACAGCGTACCGAAGACAATAACCACATATTGCCACCCGCGCTCGCCGACAAGACCGAAAATCATGGCCTGCAGGGCGGCACAGGGTACGGCAATAGAAATTAGCGTCGCGGCGATGAATCGTTCCCGCTTACTTTCCAGTATTCTGGTCGCCAGGATTGCCGGCACATTGCAGCCAAACCCGAGAAGCGTAGGGATAATAGCATAGCCGTGCAAGCCTACTCTGTGCATGAAGGTATCCATCAAAACTGCCAGGCGCGGGAGATAGCCGGTATCCTCCAGCAGACCGAGCACCAGGTAAAAAGAGACGATATAAGGCAGTACCATGGCAAAAGGAACATAGAGACCGCTGGAAAGTAAACCGAAGGATTGGACGAAGTCGACATTACCGTCAATCAGGTTGCCTACCAGAATATTATGAAAAAACCCATCGCCTCCCAATAAATCGCTTAATCTGGTGAGCACGGGTTGCCACAGGTTGGTAAACAAAGGGTCGAACACGTAGTTGATGAGGTTTTCGCCGATGAAGCGGACTATCAGGAACGCGCCGGCAAGGACGCCCAGAGCCATGATGCCGCCGGGAAAAGGGCGGACGCTGGCATCCGCCAGACGCTCCCGCCAGGTATGATGCCGGTGCGAGACGCGTTGCACCTGCTCGATAATGTTGCCAACGGCAGCCCAGCGCTCGTCACGGCTGCGTGCAGGCATGCCAGACGAGACGGCTTTCGGCAGATTCTCCACGAGTTCTTTTATCCCCTCGCTGGTTGTGGCTACGGTCGGGATGACCGGCACACCTAATATCTCCCGCAGCCCATCCAGATCGATATTTATTCCCTGATGCCGAGTATCGTCCCAAATATTCAATGCGACTACTAGCGGGGTCTTTCTCTCCAGCAACTGCAAAGTCAAATATAAATTTCTCTCCAGATTGGTGGCATTGACTACATTTATAATTACATCCCCTGATTCAAGCATCCGCAAAGCTACTTCTTCAGCTTCGCAAGTTGGCTCCAAAGTATAGGTGCCGGGAACATCGATAACCTCAGCCTGGTCCTCGCGTATCTTCATGTAGCCGCGGGTATAATTTACCGTTGTGCCCTGGTAATTGGATGTAATCACGTGTACGCCGGTCAAACGTGAGAAAATTACGCTTTTTCCTACGTTGGGGTTGCCCATTAACAGTACTTTCACTAGATGGGATCCTCAACCTCAACCATTATCCTTTTAGCCATGCCAAAGCCGATAGCTACTTGAGCCCGATTGACCTCTATGGTTACCGGACCGCCCATAAAACTGGAATTAAGTTTCTTAATTTTCCTTCCCGGCCTGATATCCAGCGCTGCCAGGCGGTTAACCATACCGTACCCGCCATCTATCTGGGCTATTATTCCGCTTTCACCGGCACGCAAGTCTTTTAGATTCTTTATCGGCATCAATATCTCCTAGTAGGTTGATAATAATTATTTGCAAATATATATGTAAAAATTTTACTTCCTTTTTTTCTTGCACTCAGGGCAATAACCTTCCACCTTGAGCTGGACCGCGGTAATATCGAAACCCTTCTCTTTCCGGACGCCGTCCGCAGCTTTTCTAATAAGCGGACTATCGAATTCAATGATTTTTCCGCAGCCGAGACAGACCAGATGATAGTGGTCTGCTTTTCCTTTTAATTCATAGTGGGAGTGCGTATCGCCCAGGCCGCTTTCCGCTATTAACCCCAGTTCTTTGAACAGTTTAAGGTTACGGTATACGGTGGCCAGACTGATGCGGGGTTCTTTTTCCTTGGCAAGGCGGTATAACTCATCCGCGTCCAGGTGCCTTTCAGCCTTGCGGATAATATCGATGAGTAATCTGCGCTGTGTAGTTACCGGCCTGCCGGCTATTTGCTTTATATTTTTGCGAATGATATTCATTATCATCTATTATACCTGCGCTTATTAAGTTTGTCAACATATCATGGGTCTTGACAAACGCCGGGTATAGTTGTATTCTAATAATGAACATATGTGCAAAATAAACATATAATGGTTGAAAGTTCATAATACAATATTGGAGAATTATATGGGAAGACGGCAGTTATGGCGTAAGGTGAGCTCCATACCGCAAGTAAATTACTTTAAGCCTGCCGGGATACGTATGGCGGAGCTTCAGGAAAGCAGGCTTCTCGTGGAAGAAGCCGAGGCGATTCGTCTTAAGGACCTGGAGGGGCTGGAGCAGGAAGAATGCGCCGAGAAGATGAATATCTCACGGAGCACCTTCTCCCGTCTACTCGATTCTGCCCGGCAGAAAATAGCTGATGCGCTGCTTAACGGAAAGGCAATACGCATCGAGGGCGGTAATTTTGAAATGGCGGTACGCCGCTTTCGGTGCCTTGACGGCCATGAATGGGAAGTGCCTTTTGAGACCATGATATCCACGCCGCCGGAGTCCTGTCCCGAGTGTGATACGCCGAGTATCATGCCCATTTTCCCTCCCGGTATGCGCCGCGGCGTCCGTGGCCGGGATAGACAGATTAGGGGGAGAATAACCAGGTAAATTTGTCATGAAAATTATTGATGAATTACTCTCAAATATTAACTGTGAAGCGCCGGTAAGAGAAATACGTGTGGGGGCTTTTCAGACGGCGGTGCGAACTCGCCACTGCGGGCTGGCCTCAACTCCTCATGAGGGTGGCCCGCATCATGCCAAAAACCCGGTACAGGAAGCCGGCTTGCTTTTGGAGAAAACTGCCAGGGACATCGCCGGCATGGCAAAATCGGAAAGCCTTTATGAAGCTGCCATCGGTATGGCGGCCATTAATTCACTCCTCGAAATTAATGAGGAGCAATGTCAAAACCTCAATGCCAGGGACCTGATTGCCGCGAAAGGGGCCGGCAAAAAAGTGGCCATTGTAGGGCATTTTCCATTTATCGCTCAACTGCGGGAGGTTGCGAAAGAACTCTGGGTTATCGAGAAAAACCCCCGTGAAGGCGACCGTACCGAGGCCGAAGCCCGGGACCTCATCCCCCGGGCTGACGTTGTCGGCATTACGGGGACGGCATTCACCAATCACACTATCGAGGCGTTGCTGGGCCTGTGCCATCCTGGAGCTTATGTGGTGATACTTGGAGATACCGCACCGTTATCTCCCGTTCTCTTTGAATATGGTGTTGATGCTGTATCCGGTACCAGGGTCGTTGACTATAAAGCTGCGCTTAAGTCCGTAAGCGAAGGCGCCACCTACCGGCAAATCAAGGGAATAAGCCAGCTTACGATGCTGAAACAAACACAGAAAATTTGACTTGGTAAAAAAGGAGGTAAGGAAAAATGTTTTACGGACTCAATAGAGGCAGAGGTAGCGGACGCGGTGGCGGAGGCATGGGGATGGGTTTCCGGGGCAGCTCCCCGCCCTGGCCTTATGTCGGAAGGGGCAGGGGGGGACTGCCCAGGTGCGGGTATTACTTCGGCGGCGACGTCGCGCCGGCACAAAGGTCTTACCAGCCGCGCTCTTTCTATTCGGGGACGCCGCCAGCTTCGGGATACGCGCCCAATCCGCCCGACATGAACCGGGAAGAAGAGCTCAACTACCTGAAAGACCAGGCGGAGGCAATCAGAGGACAGCTGGAGGAAATCGAGTCCAGAATGCGTGACCTTGAGGCCAAAAAATAATACGCAGGCAATTTTTATTACCAGGAGGTGGTCGCCATGCCGAATTATGATGGCACAGGGCCGGATGGCAAAGGCCCAATGACCGGTCGCGGTAGGGGCAGTTGTGTCATACCGATAACCAGTTCAAAGCAGGAGTTCGTTTTCTTAACGGGTCAGGCGCAGGCGTTGCAAAAACAGCTGAAGACGATCAGGGCCAGGATAAAGATGCTGG
>CAZEUJ010000001.1:0-32475 GCA_964514525.1 uncultured Dehalococcoidaceae bacterium | reverse complement strand
GAGAAAAAGAATAAGGAGTAATATATGAAAATAGCCATTTCTGCTACGAGTCCCACACCGGATGCCGAGGTTGACCCCCGGTTCGGGCGATGTCAGTACTTTATCATCGCTGACACGGAAAACGATGGATTTGAGGCCGTTGATAACACCAGTGCCGCGGCTGCCGGCGGCGCCGGAATCTCGGCGGCCCAGATGGTTGTTAAAAAAGGTATCGGGGCGGTCCTCACCGGCAACTGCGGCCCGAACGCTCATCAGGTATTCTCATCGGCTGGAGTCAAGGTGATAACCGGCGTTTCGGGAAAAGTAAAAGATGTTATTGCGGAATACAAACTCGGCACCTATGCGGCGTCTCAACAGGCTAATGTTCCGGACCACTATGGCATGGGTGGAGGGGGCGGCGTAGGTCGTGGTATGGGCGGAGGTATGGGTCGTGGTATGGGCAGAGGCATGGGTGGAGGTATGGGACGCGGTATGGGCAGGGGTATGGGAATGGGAGGCGGAATGACGTCCCAGTATGCCCCGGCGCCGCAGGCGATGAGCCCGGAGCAGGAAATTGAAGCTCTTAAAGAGCAATCACAGGCATTGGCCAGCCAGGTGCAGGCAATCCAGCAGCGCATTGAAGAGTTGAAGAAGACCAAGTAATTCCCTGCTACAACTTCAACTGCCCTGAATGCGGGGCAAAGATGGTAAGAGGTTAAGATTATAAGATGATAATATCCGTTGCCAGTGGTAAGGGGGGAACCGGCAAGACCCTGGTGGCTACCAGCCTGGCCCTTTCCTTACAGGATAGATGCAGGGTGCAGCTTCTCGATTGTGACGTAGAAGAGCCGAATGACCATATTTTAGTTAAACCTACCATCACTCGGAGTGAAGCAGTCTCGATACCGGTCCCCGAGGTAGATAAGGATAAATGCACCCGTTGCGGTAAATGCGCCGAGGTATGCGCTTACCATGCTATCGCCGTTATGGGAGAATATGTTCTCACCTTTCCTGAACTGTGTCACGGCTGCGGCGCCTGCGGTTACCTGTGTCCGGAGAAGGCTATCTCCGAGATACCTAATAAAATAGGCATAGTTGAAACAGGACAGGCCAACGGCCTGATATTCGGTCACGGCAAGCTTTCCATCGGCCAGCCGATGGCACCGCCGGTCATCAGGAAAGTCAAGAAACTTATTGATAAAGAAAATATAGTTATCATCGATACTTCACCGGGAACGTCCTGCCCGGTAGTGGAGGCTATCAAAGGGAGTGACTACTGTCTGCTGGTTACCGAGCCGACGCCTTTCGGCCTGAACGACCTGATACTGGCGGTGGAAACAGTAAGGCAGCTCAGTATTCCCTGCGGCATTGTTCTCAACCGCGCCGGGGTCGGCGATAATAAGACCGAAGAATACTGTGCTCAAGAGAATATCCCGATACTGCTGACGATCCCCCTGGATACAAAAATCGCTAGAATATACTCTCAAGGCATTCCGCTAGTTGAAGGCATGCCCGAATACAAGAGCAGCTTTATTAAGCTTTACGACAAGGTTTGCGAGGCGGTAAATGAAAGAAGTAGTTATCTTAAGCGGTAAGGGCGGGACCGGTAAGACCAGCATCGTGGGCTCATTCGCCGCGCTCGCCTGTAATAAGGTAATGGCCGATTGCGATGTCGACGCCGCCGACCTGCACCTGCTGCTCAGTCCTTCGGTCAAAGAAAAAAACGAGTTCCGCAGCGGACAGGTGGCCGTTATCGATAAGGATAAGTGTATCGAGTGCGACCTGTGCCAGAATTTATGCCGCTTTGACGCTATCCATGATTATAAAGTCGACCCCATTTCCTGCGAAGGCTGCGGTTTTTGCTCGCATATCTGTCCGGTAGAAGCGATTACGATGAATGAGTGTAAGGCGGGAGACTGGTTTATTTCCGATACCAAACACGGCCCTCTGGTACACGCGCGCCTGGGAATTGCCCAAGAAAACTCCGGTAAGCTGGTGGCGCTGGTCAGGCAAAAAGCCAAAGAACTCGCCGAGAAAAACGAGCTCGATTATATTATCAGCGATGGGCCTCCCGGCATCGGATGCCCGGTGATATCTTCCTTGTCCGGGGTCAGCCTGGCTCTTATCGTCACCGAGCCGACGCTTTCCGGCATACATGATATGGAAAGAGTGCTCGGCGTCTGCAAACATTTCGGCGTTCCTGTTATGGTTTGCATCAATAAGTATGACCTGAATGAAAACAATACCGAAGCCATTCAGCACTACTGCCGGGAGAATGGCATCGATGTAGTTGCTATGATTCCCTTCGATAATGTTGTAACTGAAGCGATGGTCAAGGGAATATCCGTAGTTGAGTATTCCGACGGCAAAGTAGCTGGTGAAATAAAAAATCTGTGGGAAAAAATTGCCCGTAAGTTGCAGGAATAAACTATGCCTATTTATGAATATGAATGTCAGGCCTGCGGCGAGAAGTTTGAAGTGCGCCGGAGCATAACTGATAGCGATAGCGAAATAAAATGCCCCAGATGCGGTGTGGCAAAGCCGCGCCGTGTTTTTTCAATGTTTTGCACAAAATCTCCCGGCAACTCCTGTTCTCCAGAGGTTCCCACGTGAAACATCAAACATTAAGGCAGTATGCCTCAGCTTAAGTAGCCTCATAAAGTAATCAGAAGCATAAATGAGGTAACGGTATGCAGGAACTGATTAAAGAATTCATGGGCCAGAAGAGATTCGCTGTGATTGGCGCTACCGATAATCCACAAAAGTACGCCAACCGGATAGTAAAAAACTTAAAAAACCGGGGATATGAAGTTTATCCGGTAAATCCCCGGCTTGAAGAGGTGGAAGGCTTGAATTGCTACCCCACTATTGCCGATGTCCCCGTCAAGGTAGATGTAGTGGATTTTATCGTGCCGCCAAAAGCGACGGAGGAAATCCTTAAACAATGCAAATCCCTTGGATTGAATCGCATCTGGCTCCAGCCCGGTTCTGAAAGCGAGACGGCGATAGCTTTTTGCCATGAGAACAATTTGAAAGTAGTCCACAGCGTATGCGTGATGCTAAGTTGAGAGAAATGTTGATTTAAATATAAAAAAATCATTTGACGGAGGTAACTAACGAAATACGCAATACCCATGATTAGGTCGATGCCGCCGCCAGTGGAGGCCGGATGTTGACTGGTTCTATTGTTTATGGTCCCGTTCCATCCAGGCGGTTAGGGCGCAGTCTAGGAATAAATAATATACCGCCCAAAATTTGTTCCTATTCCTGCATTTACTGCCAATTGGGGAAAACCAGAGATAAACGCATAGAACGGTGTGCCTTTTATCAACCGCCTGATATATCGCGTCTTGTCGGCGAAAAGGTTAAAAATGTTAGAGATATTGGTGAATCCATAGATTATCTTGCCTTTGTGCCCGATGGCGAGCCCACCCTGGATATAAATCTTGGCAAAGAGATTGAGCTGGTGCGGGCCTTGAGCATAAAGATCGCGGTTATTACCAATGCTTCACTCATCTGGCACGAGGACGTACGGCATGATTTACACAAAGCCGACTGGGTCTGTCTGAAAGTAGACGCGGTGACACCCGACATCTGGCACAGTATAAACAGGCCTCAAAAAAAAATAAAGCTCGATGCCATTCTGGAAGGGATTCTTGGTTTTGCCAAATCGTTTCAGGGTGAACTTACCACAGAAACCATGCTCATCAGGGGTGTTAATGATGGTGGTTGTGAGGTAGACAAAATAGCTGCATTCCTGGCGGAGTTAAAGCCGGCCAAGGCGTATCTGGCCGTACCGACAAGGCCGCCGGCGGAACGGATAAAGCCTGCCACTGAACAAACCCTAAACACTGCCTATCAGATCTTCAGTAAAAGGCTGAGTCGGGTCGAGTATCTTATCGGGTACGAGGGAAATGCCTTTGCTTCCACCGGTAATGTCGTAGATGACCTGTTAAGTATTACGGCGGTGCATCCTATGAGGGAGGAAGCGGTAGCGGCATTGCTCAACCGGCTCAATAAGGGCTGGGAAATTGTCCGGGAGTTGATTAATGATGGCAGCCTGATGGAATTAGAATACCAGGGGAAAAAGTTCTATGCCCGGAGGCTGCCGCAATGCTGGGTCAAGTCATCAAGTTAGATTTCACGGCATACATAGCGGCACCATAGAAACAGGGGACGGACATGATACCAACCGAAAAAGAGCCAAACCTGAACGCAATACATTCAACAGGTGAGAAAAACGGTTTTTCTCCTTTTGATGAGCTGGCAGCGGAATATGATGCATGGTTTGACGGAGAAGGAAGCCTTATCTTCGCCAACGAGGTAGAAGCACTTAGAAAAACGCTGCCCTACCTGCCGAAGCCGTGGCTTGAAGTAGGTGTCGGCAGCGGGCGCTTCGCCCAGGCTCTCGGTATAGAAACCGGTATTGACCCTTCCCGCAAGCTGATTGAAATTGCCAAAAGCCGTGGAATAGACGCATTCCTCGCACGGGGAGAGGAACAGATTTTTAAAGGGCAATCTTTCGGCACGGTGTTTTTGATCGTCACTCTTTGCTTCCTGGAATCGCCGCTGCCAGTTTTAAGGGAAGCCCACCGTATTTTAAAGACTGGCGGTAAAATAGTACTTGGCCTGGTATTGCAGGAAAGCCCATGGGGCAAGTTGTACCAGCAAAAGAAAGATAAAGGGCATCGTTTCTACAAATATGCAAAATTCTACAGTTGTAATGAAGTGGTCAGGCTGATGTTTAGAACGGGTTTTATGGGAGATGGCATGATTTCTACACTTATGCAAAGACCAGGGGATATGCAGTTCGTGGAAGAACCGAAGGAAGGTTATTACCCTGACGCCGGATTCACAATAATCGTCGGGGTGAAGCGGGAGAAAAATACGGCTTTGTCCGGGAGGTAAAAAGTCCATGACCGTCCTGCCGATATGTAGATTACCAAATGATAACGTTTTAAGGCAAAAGGCAAAGAGAATTTCCATTATTGATGCTTCGGTCCAGCGTCTCATTGATAACATGATTGAAACGATGCAGTCCGCAAACGGTGTTGGGCTGGCGGCACCGCAGGTGGGTAAATCCTGGCGGGTTATTGTCGTACAGATACCCGGTGAAGAACCGCAGGTTATCATTAATCCGGAAATTGTCAAACGTTCCGGCGAACAGGAAGTTACCGAAGGTTGCTTGAGTGTACCTGGATATTATGGTGAGATAAAACGGTCAGCTGAAGTCACGGCTAAAGGAAAGGACCGCCGGGGCAAGGCGGTTAGAATCAAGGCCACCGGACTGATGGCTGAAGCTCTTGAGCATGAGATTGACCATCTTAATGGCGTTTTATATATCGACCATATCGAATACGAGGATAAACTGTACAAAATAGAACCCGTGGAAAACACAAAACCGGTTATTTATAAATAGGATAAGTGATAGCAAGATGATAAAAATACAGGCAGATTTATGTATCGGCTGCGGGCGTTGCGCTGAAGGCTGCCCGCAACAGGCCATCTCCATAGTTGACGGACAGGCGCGGATAAATCAGGGATTGTGCAACCGGTGCCGCTTGTGTTTGGGATTATGCCCCCAAGGTGCCATAGTTGAACTGGCGGCAGTATCGGGGGAAAAGCTGGCAATCACCGTTAGCTCATTAAAACTAAAAGCGGACGACCTTATCGAGCGTATCGCCAAACTACAGTTAGCATCCGGTATTAAACAATAATCAGAAGGGGCTGCCGCGATAATTAAAAAAATACCGGGGCCGGTACCGGGAAGCATGGCCTGACCGCGGATAAAGGCTTTACTTTATTTACCCGGCATGGAGAAGAGATATGGTCGATTTCAATGAAATAGACGGGGCGCGAAGGCTGCTCGGGCTCGGCGAGACCGCCACCCTTAAAGAAATAAAGGCGGCCTACCGGAGGCTGGCCCACCTCCACCACCCGGATAAGCACAACGGCGCCGATATCGGTGAGACGGAAACGATGAAGAAGTTAAACAGAGTATATAAGCTTCTCACGGACTATTGCGCTGAATATAGATATAGTTTCCGGCAGGAGGATATCGCCAGGGTACATTCGCAAGAAGAGGATTATAAAAGGTGGCGCGATAATTGGTCTTTTTAGTTAAAAATCAGCAGAATGAACGGGTGATTCTATGACATTGGTTCAAATCCTGGTGGCGACCGTAATCATCAGCCTGATCGCCTTCGCCGGTGTCCTTACTCTATTTTTAAAAAAAGAACTGCTGAACATTGTTCTGCTGGGGCTGGTGGCGCTATCTACGGGGGCATTATTGGGAGGAGCGTTCCTGCACCTGCTGCCTGAAGCTATTACCGAGAAGGGCGCTGACCTGGCAATATTTTTGTACCTGCTTCTGGGTTTCTCCATTTTCTTCATGCTGGAGCAGTTTCTACAGTGGCGTCACCAGCACACCGCAACTCCACAGGTAAAGCCATTCTCTTACTTGATTCTGGTGAGTGATGCCGTGCACAATTTTATCGATGGTCTGATTATTGCCGCCAGCTTCGTTACCAGCTTCCATCTCGGTTTCGCCACTACCCTGGCAGTAGCCTTGCACGAGATACCGCAGGAGTTGGGCGATTTCGCCGTGCTGGTTTACGGAGGTTTTGCCAAAAAGCGGGCACTCATGTTCAATTTTGCCACGGCGATAACGGCAATTCTGGGCGGCATAGTTGGTTACCTGGCTTCTTCTGTCATGGAGACTTCTATCATTTACCTGCTGCCGTTTGCTGCGGGAAATTTCATCTATATAGCCGCTGCCGACCTTATTCCTGAAATCAAACATCAGGTTAGCTTAAAAAGATCAGCCGTCCATTTTACTATCTTCTTAATTGGTATCTCTATCATGCTGGCTGTGAAATATATACATTAGGAGGCGCGGAAGATGACGCTTCGTATTACTACCTTAAGTGAAAACACCGCCGGAATGGGCGACTTTTTAGGCGAGTGGGGCTTAAGCGTCCTGGTGGAAACCGGGGATACATCGATACTTTTTGATACCGGTAAAAGTATCTCCGCAGTTTATAACGCTGACAGCCTTAATATTGACCTTACTAAGGTAAGTAAGATTATCTTAAGCCATGGTCATTATGACCACACCGGCGGCCTGCGTAATGTACTTCGAAGAATCGGTAAAGAGGTAGAAATAATCGCCCATCCGGATATCTGGCAGGTCAAGTATTCACGGCGCAAGGACGAACCAGCCCGGTATATTGGTATCCCGTTCCAGCAAAAGGAACTGGAAAGCATGGGCGCCCGCTTCAAGCTCTCAAAAGAATCTGTCAGAATCACTGATGATATAATAACCACCGGCGAAGTCCCGATGGTAATCGGATATGAGCGGATCGATGAAGGCTTATTTGTTAAAGAAGACTCCGGGTGGCAGCCTGATAAGCTTCTGGATGACCAGGCTGTGGTGATAAAAACGGGTGCCGGACTGGTTGTAATCCTGGGTTGCGCTCACCGTGGCATTATCAATACTCTATATCATGCTAAACAATTAACAGGAGTAGACAAAATCCATACTGTAATCGGGGGCTCTCACTTAATGGGTGTTTCTGAAGAGCGGTTATGGCAGACTATTGACGCTTTACGAGAGCTAGGAATTGAGAAAATGGGCCTATGTCACTGCACGGACCTGCCTGCCACCAGTCTCCTGGCTCAGGAATTCGGCAAGGTTTTCTTCTTCAACAAGGCAGGGACGGTTATCACCGCTTGAGAGATTGGATTTAAAAGGACATATATTAATTGCCGCTGTAAAATCTTACCCTGTAATTGTATTAAGTAGGTTAGAAATGTATGGATGGCATGCCAGGCTGGGAATAGTGACACCTTCCTCTATTATTGTGACCGAACCGGAATTCAACCTAAGCCACCGTTCTATCCACTCTTTGAATCATTGAAACGGAAACCTGATAACAAGGTTATAGTATACAACCCTGGCAAATATTTTATAAAAAAAGAAACGGGCTCCGTATTGGAGCCCGATTTCGGTATGGTGGAGACGGGGGAGAGTTGAACTCCCCGTCCAGAAGAAGCTGTCCAGGACCTGCTACAAGCTTAGTCAGCTATTTGTTCTTACCCGGCTCACCTCAACTGACCGAGTTAAGCCAGGCCAGCCGATAAATCTTTCACCGCCTATATCGGCGTCAGGGCGATGGCACCCCCACTTTTCGGCACCCAATCCCGACCCGTCGGGGTGGGGTCAGGTTGGATGGCAACCTAGTTAATTAGGCTGCAACCATTTCTGGTTCGGCGTTTGTTTTTTGCCACCAGTTTAATGAGGTAGCGGCACCTCAGCCTGCAATCCTGCAACGCACTTCCCCTGTCGAACCCGCGCGTCCCCATATCGGAGGACAGTCTGATAGACCTCCTCTACTATATATTTTACCGTTTTTTGACCGCCCTTGCCAGTTCCCTTTCCACCTCACGGCGAGTGATAGACTCACGCTTATCGTAGAGTTTTTTACCTTTCGCCAGGGATATTTCCACCTTGGCGATATTGCCCTTAAGGTAGAGTCGGGTAGCTACCAGCGTCAGCCCCTTTTCCGCTACCTTACCAGCCAAGTTATTAATCTCCTTACGATGCAGCAGCAGTTTCCGGGGGCGGGTGGGCTCATGCCCCATATAGCTGCTGGCTTCGTAGCGGGCGATATGAGCATTCACGAGCCAGAGCTCTCTGCCCTCAGGCTTTACATAGGCATCTCCCAGGCTTACCCGCCCAGCCCTGACAGACTTTATCTCCGAGCCGGTCAGGGCAATACCTGCCTCGATACTATCTCCAACATAATAGTTATGATACACTTTGCGATTGGTGGCTACGGTTTTAATATTCATACCGGATATATTTTACCATACCGCGAGAATGAGTAAGCGGTTCTCGGTAGGCCAGAAGCCTATTCTACGGTGAGGGTCTTAGCCAGGTGCCGGGGGAAGTCTATAGGGCAGCCCCGTTCTTTAGCGACATAATAAGCGAGCAATTGAAGGACGATTGCATTCACCACCGGGGAAAATAGAGGGTCGGTCCTGGGCACGGTGATGACCGAGTCGACGATCTCCACTATTGTTTCATCGCCCTCGCTCACCACGGCCAGTACCGGTGACTTCCTCGCTTTAATTTCTTTAATGCTCGTCGTAATAGCCTCGTAGGTGTTGTCGTGAGCGATAACGGCCACCACCGGTGACTGGCTTCCCAATAAGGCATAAGGCCCGTGCTTCAGTTCTCCGGAGGCATAGCCCTCGGCATGAATATAGGAAATTTCCTTGAGCTTTAATGCCCCCTCCAGAGCAACGGGATAATTTATCCCCCGGCCGATAAAAAAGACATTCTCGGACTTTGAAATCTGCTTTGCCATCTCCGCGATTAACATTTCATTGTCGAGCACCTGCTGGACCCTACCCGGCAGCTGCCGGAGCTCCAGAACAAGGTCATCATATTTCCTGATGTCTCCCCTGGCATAAGGTATCGTCATGCAGTACAGGGCAATAAGCTGGGCGATGAAAGTCTTGGTAGCCGCCACGCTTATCTCCGGCCCCGCCCGTGTATAAACAGTCTCGTCAGCCATGCGGCTGGCCGAACTGCCGACGACGTTCGTGAGAGCAGTAACGCGGGCACCTGAGGCTTTCAATCTTTTGATCGCCTTTAGAGCATCGAGCGTCTCGCCGGACTGCGTGATAACAATCGCCTTATTACGAGCCAACGCCTGGCCGCTGTAAATATATTCGGAAGCCAGCTCTACTCTTACCGGAACGTTGACTAACCCTTCGATGATATACTTGCCCACCAGACCGGCGTGATAGGAAGTCCCGCTGGCCAGTATGAGCATATCCTCCAGACTACCTGCCCCGGCCACGTCTGCGGCCGGCTTCGCCGATGAAATATATTCCGCGAGGGTATCCCGTATTACCTTGGGCTCCTCATGTATTTCCTTCAACATGAAATGCTCGTAGCCGCCCTTCTGGGCATCTTCCACACTCCATAATATTTTGTGTTCCTCCCGCACAATGCTGGCGGCATTATTCTTCAGACTGACACTCTCGGCGGTAACTACGGCAATATCGCCGTCCTCCAGATAGATGACCCGGCTGGTGTAGTCCAATAAGGCCGGTACATCCGAGGCAATGTAATTTTCCCTGTCGCCGATGCCGATAATCAGCGGGCTGTCCTTCCTGGCCGCTACCAGCCTGGGCTCGCCCTGCATCAACGCAATCATCGTATAGGCGCCATCAACGTCAACTAGCGCCCGTTCCACCGCCCGGGCAAAATCGCCATCGTAGTATTTCTCAATCAGATGCGGTAAGACTTCCGTATCGGTCTGGGAAGCCAGAATATGCCCTTCGGCGGCCAGCTGCTCTCTGAGTTTCAGGAAATTGGTGATGGTGCCGTTATGTACCACGGCAATCCGGCCGGTGCAGTCGCAATGGGGATGGGCGTTTATTTTGGACGGCTCACCATGGGTCGCCCAGCGCGTATGGCCGATGCCTATCGTGCCATCGAAATCCGGTGCCGCTTTAGATAAATCTTTCACCCTGACGGCGTCTTTACAGACCTCGATATCTTTAGCCATTACGGCGATGCCGCAGGAATCATAGCCCCGGTACTCCAGCTTACTCAGGCAGTTGAGGAGAATCGGTTGAGCTTTTTTCGACCCGATATAACCGATAATGCCGCACACGTTAGAAAATTCCTTTTAGAACTCGCTTGTTTTAATACACCAGGCTTCGGTCGGGCAAGCGGCCACTGAGTACTTTCATCATCTGTACCTGACAGTAGTTGCCAACGATAGCCCCCGGCTGAGCCGTGACACTACTATCGATGTGACATTCCTCGCCCATGATAACGCCAACATTAATCGTCGAGCTTTCATCGTTGATTTTCACCTCACTTGGCCCGCCGAGGGCGGTAAAACGACCCTGCAACACACAGCCTTTATCGATAACCGAATCGCTGATGATGCTGCCGGGACCGATGGTAACATCATCGCCGATCACGCTGTTTTTAATCTCCGTAAACGGGGCAATCGAGACATTATCGCCGATGCTCGTGGCTGGCATAATGCATACCTGCGGTCCGATATCGCACCCTGATCCTATAACCACCGGGCCGGAAATATACGAGCCGGAGCGCACGACTGAGCCCGATCCCACCACCACTTTTCCTTTTAGGGAAACGCCATTTTCAATGGTGCCACCCAGGCTGACCTCGATGTTTTTAAGCAGGGCATTATTAAGGCTGATGATGTCCCACGGGTAAATCACGTCCAGCCAGGTGCCGTCAGTCTCCAGAGCGTTGATGGTATATCCTCCGGCTAACATATTATTCAGGGCATCCGGAATATCCAGTACATTTTCCGTGAACTTAAAGATATTTTTTGTAAAAGCATATATGCCGGTATTTACCAGGTTGCTTGTCGCCTCTTTCGGCTTCTCCACGATATCCTGTACCTGACCGTCCATGATATTTACCACCCCGTATCTGACCGGGTCGCTAACTCTCTTCGCCAGCAGGGCTTCCGGCTTGACCTGGATAAAATCGGCGATGGTACGTGCTTCAATGAGGTTATCGCCGGATAAGACCAGGAATTCATCCTCGACCATGTCTTTGGCCTGCATCAGAGCATGGGCTGTACCCAACTGCGATTCCTGAGTTACATAGGTGATATTAACGCCACACCTCTCCCCGGAGCCAAAGTAGTCATAGACCTGCTCTTTGTGGTAACCGACCGTAAGGACGATATTGCGAATTCCGTTCTGAGCCAGAGCTTCTATAATGTATTGCAGAATCGGTTTGTCCGCGATGGAAAGCATCGCTTTGGGTCGGTTAACGGTAAACGGTCGGAGCCTCTGCCCCTCCCCTGCCGCCAGGATCACTGCCTGTTTCATAGTCCACCCCTAAAATAACTTAGAATCCGGTTCGATTACCCCGCTCACCACCATCCCCGGCCCGATAAAGGTATTATTCCCAATCATAGTGCCGACATTGATTGAAGTATTTATCCCGGTCTCGACATGGTCGCCGACAATTGCCCCGAGTTTACGCCGCCCGGTATCGACACCGGCCACTTTTATGTTCTGTTTGTCCAATCTCAAATTAGCTATTTTAGTACCGGCCCCGAAGTTGCATCCTTCACCGATAACGCTATCGCCAACATAGTTCAGGTGAGGGAAATCGGTGCCGTTCATGATGATAGAGTTCTTTACTTCGACCGCCGCCCCGATATGACAGTTATTTCCGATACATGTCGAAGGACGGATATAACAGTTCGGCCCGATCCGGCAGTCATCGCCGATAATCACAGGCCCTTCGATATACGTGCCGGACCTTATCACCGTGTTTTTCCCGATTTCGACTCCCCCCTTCAGCACCACGTTTTTCTCTTCCTCACCCAAGTTCCGAGATTTAAGTCCGGCCAGCATGGATTCGTTGGCGGTCAGCAAGTCCCAGGGATAACTGAGGTCAAGCCATGATTGCAACTCGTGGTAATAGAGTCCCGACTTCGTTTCAATTAATATTTTCAGCGAATCGGTTATTTCATATTCGCCCCGCGGTGATTTCTCCGTCCGCGATATGGCATCGAATACCTCCGGAGTGAAAAGGTACAGCCCGGCATTGGCGGTACGCGTGGGTGGACTCTCCGTTTTTTCATAGATATTAACGACTGTTTTGCCGGATACCTCAACCATTCCCAGACCACGGGGGTCTTTGACTTCAATAACACTTATGGTGTTATGGGCATTTTTCATTAATTTTTTTACATCCTGGCGGCTGACGATAACATCACCGTTGATCACCATAAAGTTCTCGTCCACCATGCCCTCGACCATCCTGATAGCATCCGCCGTACCCAACTGCTTCCGCTGCTCCGCATAAGCGATGCTTACTCCCCACTTCTCCCCTCCCCCGAAATAGCTCCTTACCTGTTCATCGCCGTAGCCGACGATGAAAATAAACTCCCCGATACCTGCTTCTTTAACTTCGATAAGCAGGTGTTCCAGGATGGGTTTATTGGCGATGGGCAGCATTACCTTGGGGCGGTTGCCGGTGAGCGGGCGCATTCGGTTACCTTCGCCGGCGGCTAAAATAACCGCTTTCAATTTTTTCTCCCTCCGGCCTTCTCCGGGCGCATGGAATCCCGGATAGCCTTCAGACCTTTATTATATAGCTGCTGCACCCTGGCCTCGGTTTTTGCCTCGGCCGTTAGCCTGATTTTAGGTTCGGTGCCGGAAGGACGGACCAGCAGCCAGCCGTCTTCAAAGTCCAGTTTCAGGCCGTCGGTGTTGCTGACCGATACCGGTTTTAGCGCCTTCAAATTAGACTCAAGGCGGGATATCGTTACGCCATCGCTACCAACGCTACCGCGGCGCAGCGGATAAACCGGTATGGCATCCACCAGTTCCGAGAGTTTGTGCCGGGCCGCTATCGCCGCGATTTGAGCGGCGGCATGAATGCCATCGGGGCAGAGCGATATCACCGGGAAAATCCAAGCACCCGAGGTCTCCCCACCAAAATCGCCGCCCTTTCTGAGCTCTTCGGACACCCAGGTATCGCCTATTCTGGTCCGCCGGACATGAAAACCCATCGTCTCGATGGTCATGGAGGCATCCAGCGTCGTGACTATCTCTTTAGCGCCTGCCGCCCGCGCCAGTATCGCCAGCAACTTGTCTCCGGAGATAAACCTGCCCCGGTCATCCACCGCCATCATGCGGTCGGCATCGCCGTCGTGGGCGATACCCACAGCCGCCCCCGACTTTCTAACTAAGCGGCACAAATCCGATAAATTTGCCTCACTCGGCTCGATGCCGCGCGGGAAAACACCGCTGGGCTGGCAGTTCAAGGTTATCACTTCACAGCCAAGTTTTTCCAGCAGCAGTGGCGTTACCCCGGAAGCCGCCCCACCGCCGGCATCCACCACAACTTTAACCTTCAAATTATGCTTAAAGTTGGATACGATACCTTCAATGTGTCGCGCCGCGGCTCGTTCGTATACTCCGCTGTTTTTCATCTCTTCCCATTGAGCCGTCTCGAATGATCCCGTCGATATCGCTTCTTCTATTTGCACCTGCTGGGAAGCGCCAAACGATGAGCCGTCCGGGTTGAGGAGTTTTATACCATTATACTCGGGGGGATTATGGGAGGCGGTAATCATCACGCCGGCGTCAAACTCACGGGTGACATAGGCGAGGGTCGGCGTGGGCGTTATCCCGGCGTCATAGCATCGGGCGCCGGCCGCCAGCAGGCCGGAGATAACAGCGTGTTTCATAGCATCGCCGGAAGTCCGGGTGTCCCTACCAATCACCACATTCTTATATTGCCTGCCGACCGCCAGTCCTACACGGAACGCCAGGGCGAGCAGGTCTTTATCGAAAACGGCGCGTATACCGGAAGAGCCGAAAAGCTTCATAACATAGTAATTTTACTACTATGGGGACAAATGTCAACCAAGATAACCCTGATGTTCTGAGATGACCAGTTACAGGGTCGGACTCTCGGCGGGTACTATGGATATTTCCACTCGCTTCGTCCAGTCACGGAGCAGGACGACCTCCAGGCTTTTGCCGATGGCCTCCCTGGTAAGTCGACGGTGAATATCATTAACGCTGGTCACCGGTTCGCCGCCAAGGGAAATGATGATATCTCCCTCTTTAAGCCCCGCCCGATGTGCCGGACTAGCCTTAGCCACATCGACCACCTGCACCCCGGAATTATGACCGAGCTGGAAATATCTGATCACCCGTACCGGGAGAGGTACGGTCTGCCCGGAAATACCGAGGAAACCACGGACGACCTTGCCTTCCCGGATAAGCTGGGTTACCACCCAGCGCATGGTATTGACCGGTATGGCGAAGCAGATGCCCTGAGCATACTGGATGATGGCGGTATTGATACCTATTACATAGCCCCGGGAGTCCACCAGTGGCCCGCCGCTATTGCCCGGATTAAGCGCCGCGTCCGTCTGGATAACGTTTTCGATAAGGCGGCCGGCGCGACTCCGCAAAGAACGGCCAAGCGCGCTGATGACCCCCGCCGTGACCGTGCTCTGAAAACCGAGAGGATTGCCGACCGCGATGGCCAGCTGGCCCACCCGGAGTTTATCGGAATCGCCGAGATAGGCCATAGGCAATCCGTAGCCGGAAATACGCAGCAGCGCTATGTCCGTTGCTATATCCTGCCCGATAACCTCGGCGGTACAGGTTGTGCCGTCGGCGAGGTTCACTTCTACAGAACTGGCGTCCTCAATTACGTGGCTATTGGTGACGATATAACCGTCCGGTGTAATGATTAAACCGGAGCCGGTACCCTCGACCTCCCGGGAAGAGGTGCCGCGGCGGGGCGCTTTTTTCTTCACGTGAACGTGCACCACGGCCGGACCCACCCTGGCCACGACCCCAGTCACCGCCCTAGAATAGGCGTCAAGAAGCTCGGTATCATTGCCCCTGTCTGTTTCCGCGGTACTCCCCGCGCCCAGGGTAGGGGTTGAGTTGATATATTCGAGCGAATATTCCGGTGAACCTTTACTAATAATGTTATCACCCCTACTTTAATGTTATCGCAATACAATCTTGATGTAAAATGAGTCGTACAGAAAATCGTTCATTAAATAGTTCTAAGACTTACCGCGCATTGAAGGCTTAATAAAGACATAATATAATGTTAAGAAGAGGATAATCATGATTGAACCGGATAACGAAGGCGAAAATGTTGTAAGCAGTTTCGACGAGTTATTACCTGCGGAAATGGCTTCTAAGGCGCAGGATATCGGCATTAAAAAAGCCCATCTCGATATCCTCAGCACCCTGGCGCTGGCCGTCCTCGCCGGGGCTTTCATCGCCCTGGGCTGCATTTTCTTTACCGTTTCCCAGACCGGCGCATCCATGCCCTGGGGGGTGGGGCGCGTTATCGGTGGCCTGACATTCAGTCTCGGGCTAGTCCTGGTGATCGTCGGCGGCGCCGAGCTGTTTACTGGCAACAACTTGATCATCATGGCCTGGGCCAGTCGCAAGCTCTCGACTTGGCGCGTGCTGCGTAACTGGGGGATTGTGTACGTAGGCAACCTTTTCGGGGCTATCGCTACGGCGTTATTCGTTTTCTGGGGCCAGCATTATGAAATGGACAACGGAGCCCTCGGCCTGACGGCTTTGAATATTGGACTCGATAAAGTGAACCTGGATTTCACCCAGGCGGTCATACTGGGAATTCTCGGTAATGCCATGGTATGCATGGCGGTCTGGCTCACCTACAGCGCCCGCACCACCTTTGGCAGAATCGCCGCGATCATTTTCCCCATCAGCGGTTTTGTCGCCGCCGGTTTCGAACACTGTGTGGCCAACATGTATTTCATACCCTTCGCGATTTTTATCAAAGGCGGTGCCCCTGACGCCTTCTGGCAGAGTATCGGGACCACCGCCGCCAGCTATGACAATCTTACCTGGGGCTCGTTTTTCTTGAATAACCTGCTGCCGGTGACCATTGGCAATATGATAGGCGGCGTAGTTTTTGTCGCCCTGGTCTACTGGGTGATATACCTGCGCAACAAGCAGACTTTAAGCAGCTAGCATTTAACGGCTTTTATACCCAGGTATTGTGCTACCAGGTCCATAGCGCAGTACTGGCCGCACATACTACAGGCCGACCCCGCGGTAGCACGCTGGTGGTGGACCCTGCGGAATTTTTCCGGGTCGAGAGACAGCCTAGCCTGCTCTTCCCAATCGAGGTGTTTCCGCGCGAGGGACATCTGCCGGTCTCTCTCCCGTGCGCCCTTGATACCCTTAACAATGTCCGCCGCGTGGGCAGCGATGCGTGAGGCGATGACACCTTCCCGTACATCATTGACATCCGGTATAGCCAGGTGCTCGGACGGTGTTACGTAGCAGAGGAAGTCGGCGCCATGCATAGCAGCGATAGCCCCGCCGATGGCACTGGTGATATGGTCGTAGCCGGCGGCGATGTCGGTCACCAGCGGACCCAGTACATAGAACGGGGCGCCCTTACAGAGAGCCTTTTGCAGTCGAACGTTGGTTTCAATCTGGTCGAGCGGTATATGACCCGGCCCCTCAACCATGACCTGGACACCGGCATCCTGCGCCCTCTGCACGAGTTCACCCAGGGTAACCAGTTCCTCTACCTGGGGCCGGTCGGTAGCATCAGCCAGACTGCCGGGTCGCATGCCGTCGCCGAGGCTCAGGGCTACATCGTATTCTAAAGCTATATCCAATAAACGGTCGAACTCTTCGTAGAGAGGATTCTCACGGTCGTTGTGAAGCATCCAGCCGACCATGAAAGCACCGCCGCGCGAGACGATATCGGTCACGCGCCCCTGCTTTTTAAGTCGGGCGATGGCCGCCTGGGTCACACCACAATGCACGGTGATAAAATCGACGCCGTCACGAGCATTATCCTCGAAAGCCGTAAAGATATCATCGACACTCATCTTCACGATAGCGCCGTGCTTTTCAATAGCCCCGATGCCCGCCTGGTAAATCGGCACTGTGCCGATAGAGCAAGTGCTGGCAGCGAGGATAGCCCGCCGAATTGCCGGTATATCACCGCCAGTGCTTAAGTCCATCACCGTATCCGCGCCGGCGTTTATCGCTACCCGCAGTTTCTCCAGCTCGGTATTGATATCGCCGAAATCGGAAGAAGTCCCGATATTGGCATTGACCTTGGTAGAAAGCCCCTCGCCGATGCCGCAGGGAACGAGGTTGAAATGACGGACATTGGCGGGAATCGCCACCGTCCCTGCCGCCACACGTTGCTTTATAAGCTCCACTTCCAGTCCTTCAGCGCGAGCCACCACTTCCATCTGCGGCGAGATATCGCCTTTCCTGGCTATTTCCAGTTGTGTCACGGCTACCACCCCCTTTAAAAACAACAAAACCAAGGGCTGGATTGGCCCCTGGTTTTAAGTAAGGCCGCTTCCCTACGCTCGTATTACCGAGTTCAGGTTCCAAGGGTCGCCCCCCGATTGTATCGGGGGACTCTCAGCCCTGAGCACCCCTAGCGGTTATTTATATTAAATTATGACATTAATATGGGGCGTAAGTCAACTATTAGGCGTGTATATAATTAACGGTTAGCTCTTTTCAGTCTTTTTTTCGAACGATGAATAAAATGTTTTCATCAAACCAGCGTATTTGCTGAGGGTCCTCAAATTCGTTCTTGATGTTTAACGAGAATCCTTTTAACGCCTCTCTCAGTTCCTCTGGTGAGTACAGTAAAAAAGTCGAATAGTGGTGAGAGCTGGCACGCTCTAATAGCTGCTCCAAAGCTGCCATACGATTATACGCGAAGAATACGATTGATTCAATAGCGAGATTGTCAACTGCTTCTATTGATTGTTTCATTACATCCATAGAATACAGGCGGGTTTCCTTTTCGTGGAATTGGGGGAAATACTGTCCCCAGATGTTCCTCTCATTTTGCTCGCGGAGTCTCGTATAGACAAAGAGGTAACCACCTCTTTTCATCACTCTGGCGCTCTCGTTTAAGAAGCGGGATAAACTAAAGTGGTGGACTGCGTTAAATGTACATATACAGTCCAGTACGCTATCCGGGAAAGGCATAGTTTCTGCCACCGATTGTTTAACAGAGAAATTTGTGATATCATGTTTTGCTAAATATTTAGCTAGAGCCTTCAGCATTTTAGCATTAGCATCCAGGCAGATTAGTCTGAGTTTATCACCCAGATACTTGTAAAGAAGCAGGTCGTATCTGCCGGCGCCACACCCCACGTCAACAGCTTCAATATGGTCCAGGTTTTTCAATTTATCGACAATTAAAGATATCGGCTCTGAATCAGTCGTTCTAAGATTTCGATATTTCTTAGCAACATTGGAAAAATGCTGATCCATAGCTTTTATGGCTGTATTTTCCCAACCCATTTCATTGGAGTTTTGAGCATACATTTCACACCTCCTTTTTTAGTCTATAAAACAAGAAAATTGTTTGATTGTAAGTAATTTTATACTTGATATTTGAACGGGGTTGAGGACTAGAGTTGAAGAATTTGTGTATTTATTTGTATACCGGAATAAATATACGGTATGGCTTTGTCATTATGCCGAAGTAATTCTGATTTGTCAATATTTTTTTATAAAGTTTTTGACGAAAAATATAATTCATTCCTTGAACCATGGCTTACTTAAACGGCAGTGTCCATTTCGAACCGGAGTTGTTCAGGAAAAAACGCTCACCGAACTCCTGCGCCAGGTAAGCCGATGCCTCGAAGCCGGTGCAATGGGAGACCCCCAGGTACTGCAAACCCATCCCCTTCAAATCCGCTACCGTCTTTTTCCAGCGTTCCCGGGAAGCGTTGAGTAAATGCGTGCCGCCGATGGTGGCGTAAATCAACTCCTTGCCGGTCAATTTTTGAGCGTATCTCAGCGTATTGACGATGCCGCGGTGGGCGCAGCCGAGGATGACCACCAGACCGTACTCAGTATCTATAATCAGAGCGAGGTCATCTTTGAGTTCGTCCGGAAGCATCTCTCCGGTCTCTTTATCGAAAAGACCTGTATCGATTTCCTCGTAGTCCGTCAGCATTGGTATCTCCCCGGTGGTAAGGAAATGGCTGGTAATATGTACCGGCTTCCGTGTCATGTTGAATCGGGCACCCAGATTTTCCAGTAATTCACGGCGGAAAGGCAGTCCGCTGAACTGCTCTCGGTTCTTGCCGCGTCGACTATACTTAGCCGCCCAGATATCCGGGTGGGCGATTACCTCGGCGCCTTTTTTCATCCTCATTAAAACCTCACGCAGTCCGCCGGTATGGTCGCGGTGACCGTGACTCAGCACTATTTTATCGATAGTAGCTAAGTCGATATCGAAGAGTTGAGCGTTATGCACCGCCGCCACGCCCATGCCCGTATCGAACAGCACCCTGGCACCGTCAGCCTCGATAAACATGCTCAGACCCCACTCCGCCAGGTAACCCATTTCGGCGGTATTTTCCGCCAGCGTAGTAATATTTATTTCCATAGTTCCCCCCTTTAAATCGGCCAGCCGAGCCATTCAAAGACGCCGATCATTCTTAATCCCATATAAAACTGGACGATGATAAAGATGTACATCAGCACCCTGCCGTGGAGTCTGTGGGAGAGAAAAGCCCCGACCTGTGCCATAACGGCAGCAGGTACCGCCAGCAGGAGCCAGGAAGTCAGATGTATATAGCCCAAGGAATATGACAGCCTACCGGCCACCTCAACGCCGTTCACGATATAGCCGATAATTCCGCCGATGCTGGTTAAAATCATTATTGCCAGGGAGTTCGCCACGGCACTGTGTATCCTGAGTCTTAAAGCCAGCACGAGAATCGGAATCATCAATACCCCGCCGCCGACGCCCAGAATACCGGACAGCAGTCCCACCGGAATAGCCCAGACAGCCCATACCCAGGGCTTATTTACCGGCTCTACCCCGGTCCTTTCCGCCGTGGCGAAAAACATCCTGATGCCGCTGAGTATGGCAATAACGCCGAAGGTTATCTTTAGTGCCGGGCCGGGGGCATATGCGGTGATAGTAGCACCAACCAGGCCGAAGACCAGGCCGCAGAGACCCATGATAAACGCCATCCGCCACCGGACCACTTTTTCGTGGTGGTGCCGCCAGGCGCCGCTGATGGCAGTAGTCAGCACGACTAGCAGGCTGGTACCAAAAGCGGTCTTGATAGCTAAGTCCGGCGACAGCCCCATGCCGGTATATACGATGTATTGCACCGGCGTCATTAAAAAAGCACCACCCAGACCCAGCAAGCCACCGGCGAAACCAGCTACAGCTCCGGTTGCCAGTAATATAAATATATCTGCTAAAGACATATAAAGTTATTTCCCCAGCTTTTCCCTGACCGCTTTGACCTTCCCTTCGATGGTCAGAGGCTTATCCCGGCGGTCATCGATGCGGAGGGTGGTTACCACTCTTTGAGCGCCGGCATCGAAGGCAGAAAGGTGCATCCGCTGCGCCAGCGCCAGGAGTTTATCGAGGTCGCCTTCGATAACGGTGTTCATGGCTGTTAATTTGTATTTGATACCCGGCTCATTTTGCAGGATGCGTACGGCGCCGGCGACAAACCGGCTGACCGAGGGCGACTGCGTCCCCACCGGCACGACGCTGATATCAATCATAGCCATTTAATACCCTCCCTATTTTATTTTGTTGCGGAGTCGCTGATAATAGGTCCCGCCGGCATAAAGCGCCGCCAGCGGATTGTGCCCCAGCACACGGTCTTTCACGGCTATTACTGTCAGCGGGACATCGCAGTACTTAATGAAAAGCGTATCGTGGCCGATGCAGAGTCCCAGCATAATGGCCATATCCACCTTCGAGCGGTTGATAATCATCGCCTGGACGATGGGATTACACATGGTCTCCCATGCTTCAGGACCGACTATCTTCTCCTCGGCGCTGACGCCGATTCTTTCCTTGGGGACGGCCCCTGTCTTACACTGCACCGAGACAACCTGGAATCCGTTGTTCTCGAGGACTTCGGTCAATAGACCGGCCTCATGCGCCAGTCCGCCGCAATGTGCCAGTCCGAGTCTCGTATAGCCACACTTCCGGGCGAACTGAATCAGTTCTTCTACGCGGGTCAGTTTTGTCCTGAGCCCGTCCGGCAGGCGTTCGTAGCACTGAAACTCCTGGACCGATGCCAGCCGCGCAAACTCCTTAACCGGCGGTTTATCATACTCCGCCAGCGCCATCCCGTATATGTCCGGCATCAGCTTCATGGGACAGAAAGCCGGCGCTTTTTCCAAGGAGGGCGGGGCGCCGGCTCTGCCGCCCCGGTTCTCACATACCCTGGTGGCACATCGGGCGCACCTCGGATACCGTTTCTCAGCCATATACATCCTCCTGACCCCGTATTCAATCCTATTCTAGTTACTCGGTAAGCAAAAGACAAACGACGCGTCATATATTGTTGATAGGAGAAAAGGCTAATTGTTTTTATATTTGTTTTTTGATTTATGGTAAGGATTTTTAAGTATTTCAGGTATTGCCCGTTGAGCCGAGATTAAGATAAAATACAGAAGGGAATGGCAATTGCCGCAAAGCAGGTCAGAGAAAAATGGAGCGTATTCTCCGGGACGATATAGTGGAAAGTCTTAAGACTAAAGTACGAGCTTTCCTTGACTTTTAAAGCGGCATACGATAGACTAACTGCTGGGCAGCGATATCACACAGCTCCCGATCCACAATGCTTCCCCCGGCAATAAAAGATACGATTGTGCTAGAAACAGGGTGTGAATGAAGATAGCGATAACCGGTAAAGGCGGCGTGGGCAAGACTCTCCTGGCCGCTTTTCTCGCACACACATTCGCCGAAGCCGGCTATTCGGTCATCGCCATCGACGCCGACCCCGATGCCAACCTGGCGGCGACGCTGGGCTATCCCCAACCGGAACGGATGACCCCCATTTCCGAGCTGAGCGACCTCATTGAAGAGCGCGTGGGCGTACGCCCCGGCACAGCGGGGTCGTTCTTCAAGCTCAATCCCAAGGTGGATGACCTGCCGGAGAAATACTCCGTAAAGCTGGACGGCATCAGGATCATGGCGATGGGGCGGATAAAGCGGGGCGGCACGGGCTGCTACTGCCCGGAAGGGGCGCTGCTCCAGGCCCTGGTCAGCCATCTGCTCTTACAGAGGGACGAGGTCGTTATTCTTGATATGGAAGCGGGTATCGAACACCTATCCCGGGGAACAGCCAGAGCCGTCGACAAACTGATAATCGTCGTGGAGCCGGGGCGACGCAGTCTGGAGACCGCCAGGACGATTAAAACACTGGCGCAGGACCTCGGCCTGAAAAATATCGCCGCCGTCGGTAATAAAATAAGAAGCGAAGCCGACAGGAAATTCATTGAGTCCAATTTGCCGGACATCGAAATCCTCGGCTTCATCGACTACGACCCCGCCATCAATAACGCCGACCTCGCTAATCAGTCGCTTTTCGCCGCCAGTCCATCGACAACTAAAGAGGTCGAAACCATCTACCGCAAACTTATCGCCACGAGTCGACAACCGAGCTTAAAAAGCTGACGGTTATAGCATAAATAAACGAAAAAAATATTTTAAGGAGGATTGTAAGTGGCTTACGACGTGTCCAAAATGGCTGACTGGCAGATTGCCGAAGCAGCCGAAGAGAAAATGCCCACCCCGGACGAGTGGCGTACCAGACTGGGACTCAAAAAGGACGAAATATTCGCCTACGGGAAGGTCGCCAAAATCGACTTCCTTAAAGTAATCGACCGGCTGAAGAACAAGCCGGACGGCAAGTACATCGAGGTAACGGCGGTCACGCCCACACCTCTGGGAGAAGGCAAAACCACCACCACGATGGGCCTTCTCGAGGGGCTGGGCTATCAGAAGGAAAGCGTGGGAGGCTGCATCCGCCAGCCTTCCGGCGGACCCACGATGAATATAAAGGGCACGGCCGCCGGGGGCGGCAACGCCTTATTAATCCCGCACACCGAGTTTTCCATGGGCCTGACCGGCGATATCAACGACATTATGAACGCCCACAACCTGGCGATGGTCGCTCTTACCGCCAGGATGCAGCACGAGCGTAATTACGACGACGAGCAGCTCGCCAGGCTCAGCAAGATGCGCCGTCTCAATATCGACCCCTTGCGCGTGGAGATGGGCTGGATTATGGACTTCTGCGCGCAGGCCCTGCGCAATATCGTCATCGGCATGGGCAGCCAGCGGACCGACGGCTATATGATGCAGTCCAAGTTCGGCATCGCGGTAAGTTCGGAGCTCATGGCGATACTGTCCATCGTCACCGACCTCGCCGACCTGCGCAAGAGGCTCGGTGAAATCACGGTAGCCTACGACAAGAAGGGCAACCCCATCACCACCACCAACCTTGAAGTGGCCGGTGCCATGACCGCCTGGATGCGCAACACCATCAACCCCACGCTCTGCTGCACGGCGGAATACCAGCCTTGCTTCGTCCATGCCGGGCCGTTCGCCAATATCGCCGTAGGCCAGTCATCGATTATCGCCGACAGAATCGGCCTCAAGATGTTCGACTATCATGTTACCGAGAGCGGGTTTGCCGCCGATATCGGTTTCGAGAAGTTCTGGAACGTAAAGTGCCGCTATAGCGGACTTAAACCACAAGTTTCGGTGCTCACCACCTCGATACGATCACTGAAGATGCACGGCGGCGGACCCAAGGTTGTCGCCGGCTTAGCCCTGCCTGACGCCTATAAAAAGCCAAACGTAGGACTGGTCGAGAAGGGCTGCAGCAACATGTTACATCACATCAACGTCATCAGGACGGCCGGTATCAATCCGGTAGTGTGCATTAATAGCTTCCCCACGGACACCAAGGAAGAAGTCGCGGTAGTCCGCAAGGCGGCCGAGGCGGCGGGCGCCCGCTGCGCCGTATCTACCCATTACGCCAACGGTGGCGCCGGCGCGCTGGAGCTGGCCGATGCCGTCAAGGAAGCCTGCAAACAGAAGAACGACTTTAAATTCCTCTATCCCAAAGAGATGAAGCTGAGGGAAAGAGTGGATAAGATAGCCAAGATCGTCTACGGCGCCGACGGCGTCTCCTGGAACGCCGCGGCGACCGAAAAAGCCAAGGCTTTCGAGGCCGACCCCAAATATGATGACTATGCCACGATGATGGTCAAGACGCACCTGAGCCTTACCCACGACCCGACCATAAAGGGCGTGCCCAAGGGCTGGACGCTGCCCATCCGCGACGTGCTCATTTACTCCGGCGCCAAGTTCCTCTGCCCGATGGCGGGTGACATTTCGCTGATGCCGGCCACCAATTCCGACCCGGCGTTCCGTAAAGTGGACGTGGACGTGAAGACCGGAAAAGTGAAAGGCTTGCACGAGGTAGAATAAAAAAACAAGGAAGATATATTGACTATCAACATCGCCGTAGCAGGCAAGGGAGGCACGGGCAAGACCTCCATAGCCAGCCTGGTCATACGCTACCTGCTCAAGAACGACCTGGGGACCGTCCTGGCCGTGGATGCCGACCCCAACGCCAACCTCGCCGAGAGCCTCGGGCTGGAAGTGAGACAAACGGTGGGGCGAATACTCAACGAGTTCCAGGGGGAGAAACTCAAAATTCCGCCGGGTACGACCAAGGAAGCCTACCTGGAGTACCAGTTGAACGTAGCCATAACCGAGAGCAAGGGGCTGGACCTCATTACGATGGGGCGGGGAGAGGGGCCGGAATGCTACTGCTATCCTAACGTCGTCATAAGGAAACTCATCGACGAATGGGCGAAAAACTACAGCTTCGTCGTTATGGACAACGAGGCCGGCATGGAGCACCTCAGCCGGCGTACGACGCAGAACATCGACGAGATGCTGTTAATCTCCGACCACTCGGTCAAGGGCCTGAGGGCCGTAGCGCGGATACGGGAACTGATAAAGGAACTCAAGCTGGTGGTGAAAAGGGAGTCGGTAATCATAAATAATGTCACCGGCGAGTTAGACCCGCTGCTGACCCGGGAGATGGGGAGGCTGGGCATAACGCCGGCCGCCGTCATACCGGCGGACGAAGAACTGAAAAAATACGACCTGGAACAAAAGCCGATATTCGGCCTGCCGGATACGGCCCGGGCGGTAACGGCGGTGAATAAACTTATGGACAGACTTTTGAGCAGGACCGGCGTTGTGATAAAGTGAGAATGTAAGGAGGTAAATATGTCTAGACTGGTAAAAATCATGGTATTACCTCTGCTATTAGTAGCGATACTGGCGGGACTGTCCTTGACCGGGTGCGGGGAAAATGCCGCGGGACCGGATGAAGCAGGCACGCTGAATCTGTCGCAGATACTGAGCGATTCCATGCTGGCGATGAAAAATGTAAACAGCTATAAATATTCGATGGACATGGACATGACGATGGAAGCCACCGGTGGCTCCAGTCCGGGCAAGATAACCTCCACGATGGAGAGCAGCGGCGTTGCCGACCTGGCGGCTAAAAAAATGAAGTTGGACTTTGAAATGTCCCTGGGCGGCATTGCCCTGTCTGACCAGCCCGGAGATATGCCACAGGATATTTCCGCGGAAATATACATGATAGTAGATACGCTTTATATGAAAATGGATGTGCCCGGCATGGGCGAACAATGGGTAAAGACGTCACTCACCGAAGAAATGAAGCAAGCCTACAATCTGGATACGGTTGACCAGCAACTAATGCCTCTCGAATCCGCAACGCAGATAGAGTTTGTCAAATACGAATCGGTCGATGGCTCAGAGTGCTACGTCCTGAAAATAGTCCCGAACCTGGAAAGCATGATGGAATGGCTAGAACAGCAACAGATGACGGGGGCACTCAACCTGAGTGAAGTGGGTAATCTGCAGGATATTTTTAAAGAGCTGTCTTATATCACGTGGATAGCGAAAGATACCAAGCTGATTAAAAAGCTGGATATCAATATGGTCATGGAAATGAATGCCGCCGAGTTCGGAACCTCCGATTCTGATTTCGATAAAATGACGCTTGACCTCGACCTGAAAATGGAGATAAAAGACTATAACGAACCGGTATCCATAACTCTGCCTGAAGAAGCCGAAAACGCCGTAGAGATGTAGTAGCGGCTAAAGGTAAAATAAATAAATTTTAAACAGATTAAGCGATATAATCATCAAGCACTCCGCGTTAAGGTAAAAACACGGCGGTAAATATGTCCAGGTTGTTAAAAATCATAATAATGCCTCTGCTACTGGTAGCGATACTGGCAGGTCTGCCTTTTTCCGGCTGCGGAGGCCAGACAGCGGAAGAGATGACCGAGCAGGAACTGCAGCAAATAGCCGCTGATACCTTGTTAGTAACGGCAGCCGTAGATACTTACACATTAAACGTGGATATAACCTCCGAAACGTTAGTCGACGGCGTTTCCCTATCGGGGGCGATACCAATGAACATAGAAGCGACGTTCGATAGGCCGCAGGAACAAATGAAGATGTCCTTAGAAATAGAAGATGTCTCCATGGACTTGTATATGTTTACAGACTACATTTACGTCAAAGCGGAATCGCCGGAGATGACCGGCGAATGGATGAAAACGCCGGTTACCAATGAAATACTCGATGCCTTCAATGTAAATCTGTTACAGGACGAAATGAAAGCCATGGAATCACCCGAAAGTCTACAGTTCCTCAGGTACGAGGACTTCGATGGCTCCGAATGCTACGTAATTGAATTTACCCCGAATGATACTTATTTACGCGAATATGCCAGCCAACAACAAACAACTGATTTGGAAATATATTGGGATAAAATAACAGATATCTCCGATATATATAAAAAGCTCGAATATATTGTGTGGATTGCGAAAGATACCAAGCTCATAAAGAGAATAGATATCAGTGCTTTCATGGAATTATCAGATGAGTTAGCGCATTCATCCGGTTTTGAGTTTGATACGTATGCCGCGGATGTGATCGGAGTTATGAAAATATACGACTATAACGAGCCGGTATCCATAACCCTGCCGGAAGAAGCCGAGAATGCCGCCGAAATGTAAACCTTTAAATATTCAATGCAAGAACTAAGAGAAAAGGAGGTATTGAAAAATGACAGCACAGCTGATTAAAGGCGCGGAGGTTGCCGCGCAGATCCGCGAAGAACTGAAAAAAGAGATAGCCGACCTCAAGGCGAAGCACAACCTCGTGCCCGGGCTGGTCACGGTGCTCGTCGGGGCGGACCCGGCCTCACAGGTATACGTCGGCAGCAAAGAAAAGACCTGCAACGAGCTGGGCATCTACTCGGAGAGATACGACCTCCCCGAAAAAACTACCCAGAGAGAGCTCATCGACCTCGTGCGTAAACTCAATAATAACCCCAAGATCCACGGCATACTGGTACAGCTGCCGCTGCCCAAGCACCTCAACGAAGAAGAAGTGCTCTACACCATCGACCCCAAGAAAGACGTCGACGGTTTTCACCCGGTAAACGTAGGCAAACTGATGATCGGCGAGCCGGACTACATGCCCTGCACGCCCGCCGGCATCCAGCAGCTATTGATTCGCTCCGGCACACAAATCGAAGGCGCCGAAGTGGTGGTGGTCGGCCGCAGTAATATCGTCGGCAAGCCCATTGCTAATATCCTGATGCAAAAAGCGCCGGGCGCCAACGCCACCGTCACCGTCTGTCACACCAGAACACGCGACATCGCCTTCCACACCCGGAGAGCGGATATCCTCATCGTGGCGGCCGGCAAAGCCAAGGCCGTCACCGGAGACATGGTCAAGGAAGGCGTCACGGTCATCGACGTGGGCGTGAACGAAATCGGCAAGACCGCCGACGGTAAAAGGATCCTCGTCGGGGACGTCGACTTCGAATCGGTCAGCCAGAAAGCCAGGGCCATAACGCCCGTCCCGGGAGGAGTGGGGCCGATGACGATAACCATGCTCATGATTAACACGGTCAAGGCCGCCAAACTCGCGGCCAGCCTGAAATAAATAAAAGGGGGAAATATGGAGGGGAAAATAGAAAGAAAGGATGCCCCGGGGCGGGGCCAGGTGGACATCCTGGGCGAAACCTATGAAGCTGGCGAGCCCAAGGGAGAAGACGCCGGCAGGTGGCGTCAGAAGCTGGAAAGCCGTGATGAAAAGCTCAAATACCTGAAATCCGGCGAGCGCTACTGGTACAGCAGCGAATGGTTCGGCAGCGAAAAGAGGAAAAACCCCGCTTAAGCGAAGGAGGCAAAATGGCATTTGAGATACCTAAAACCGCCTACAGCGGGAAAATCAAAGAGATAAAGCTCGGCAAGGGGGACAAAGCGGTAACCGTCGGGGGGGAAACGGCCTATCCGTTCTACCTCTTCGAGGGGCAAATGCCGAACCTCCCCAGGGTAGCCATGGAGGTCTACGATATGCCCCCCGAGGAGTGGCCGGAAGCCGCCCTAGAACCCTTCGCCGGAGTCACCGGCGACCCCGTGGCGTGGGCGCAGAAGTGCATTAAAGATTATGGGGCGGAGATGATTTGCCTCCAGCTCCTCAGTACCGACCCCAACGGAAAAAACCGTCCCGCCAATGAAGCGGCACAGATAGTTAAAAAGGTAGCTGACGCTATCGACGTGCCCTTAATCGTCTGGGGCACCGCCAATCACGATAAAGATACTGAGGTCCTCAGAGCAGCGGCGGAGTTATGCCAGGACAAGAACCTGATCCTGGGGCCCGTCGAGGAGGCCGACCATAAGAAAATCGGCGCCGCGGCCATCGGCTATAAACATACCGTCGTCGCGGCCACCCCCATCGATATCAACCTGGCCAAGCAGCTAAATATCCTGCTGGGCAACCTCGGGGTACAGGACAGCCAGCTCGTTATAGACCCCACCGTCAGCAGCATCGGCTACGGCATCGAGTACTGCTTCTCGGTCATGGAGAGGATGCGCATGGCGGCGCTCACCCAGCAGGACACCAAATTACAGTTCCCCATCATCTGCAACCTCGCTAAAGAGGTCTGGAAGACCAAAGAAGCTAAAATTAAAGACGACCCCAAAATGGGAGACCCGAAAAAGCGGGGCATACTGCTCGAAGCGATGTCCGCCATGATACTGCTCCTGGCCGGGGCCGATGTACTGATAATGAGACACCCGGAAGCGATAAAACTGGTCAAAGAAATGATAGCGGACCTGTCCGCTAAATAAGAAAAGAGAGGCGGAAGAAAATGGCCGAAGAAGAAAAGAAAAAGAAAACCATCGACAAAGCGAGTCTGGAACTAATAGACAAAGCCTGCGCCGATGCGGTCAATACCGCTTTTGACCGCGCCGAAAGCCTGAAGCCCTGCCCGATCGGTGCGGTGGGAAGTTGCTGCAAGAACTGCGGCATGGGGCCCTGCCGGATACCCCTGGCCAAAGGCAAGCAGGAGACCCCCGAGGAGAAAAAGAAGAGACGGGGTATCTGCGGCGCTACCGCCGAGACTATCGCCGCCCGCAACTTCATCCGGATGATTGCCGGCGGGGCGGCGGCTCACTCCGACCACGGGCGGGGGGTAGCCGAGCTCTTTATTGCCGTAGCCAGGGGAGCCGCCCCGGGCTACAAGATAAGGGACGAGCAAAAACTGCTGGCGCTGGCTCTTGAATGGGGGATCGAAATCGGCAGCCGCAGCAACGAAGAGATTGCGGTGGAAATCGGTGAAAAAGCCCTGGCCGAGTTCGGCAAGCAGGAAGGCGAACTACTGTTCACGAAGAGGGCGCCTTTAAAGCGCCAGGAGGTGTGGCGGCAGCAGGGGGTCATGCCGCGGGGCATTGATAGGGAAATCGTGGAAATAATGCACCGCACGCACATGGGGGTCGACCAGGACTACGAGAACCTGCTCACACAGGGCGTCCGGGCGTCGATAGCCGACGGGTGGGGCGGCAGTATGATTGCCACCGACCTGCAGGATATACTGTTCGGCACACCGGCGCCGGTCCTGAGCCAGGTAAACCTCGGCATCCTGAAGGAAGACGAGGTGAATGTTATCATCCACGGCCACGAACCGCTGCTTTCCGAGATGATTGTCGCCGCGGCTAATGACCCGGAGATGATAAAGCTGGCGAAGTCAAAAGGGGCGAAGGGGATAAACCTGGGCGGCATCTGCTGTACCGCTAACGAGATTCTTATGCGCCACGGCGTGCCTCTGGCCGGCAATTTCCTCCAGCAGGAGCTGGCGCTGGTCACCGGCGCCGTCGATGCCATGGTGGTAGATGTCCAGTGCATTATGGAATCCCTGCCGGACATAGCCCAATGCTACCACACGAAAATAATCACCACCTCCCCCAAAGCTAAAATAAGGGGGGCTTTACACATCGAATTCAACGAGCATGACGCGCTGACTGGCGCTAAAGCGGTGGTCAGGGCCGCCATCGAAGCCTTCCCCAACCGTGGCAAGAATATACATATACCTCAGGATAAGCATGACCTCATCGCGGGATTTTCCCATGAGACCATTAACTACCTGCTGGGCGGGCTGTTCCGGGCTTCCTACCGACCGCTGAACGACAATATCATCAACGGGCGTATCCGTGGCGTGGCCGGGGTGGTCGGCTGCAATAACGCCCGCTGGGAGCACAACCAGGCACACATCGCCATGGTCAAAGAACTCATTAAGAACGACGTCCTGGTCATCCAGACCGGATGCAGCGCCATGGCGAGCGCGATGGCGGGGCTGATGTTACCAGAAGCCGCCGCCCAATACGCCGGCGCCGGTCTGGCCGAGGTCTGCGAGACGGTGGGGATACCGCCGGTGCTGCATATGGGCTCCTGCGTGGACAACAGCCGTATCCTGATAGCCGCCACCGCCATGGTCAAAGACGGCGGTCTGGGCGACGATATCAGCGATTTACCCGTGGCCGGGGCAGCGCCGGAGTGGATGAGCGAGAAAGCCATCTCCATCGGCCAGTACTTCGTGGCTTCGGGGGTCTATACTGTATTCGGCGTGACCTGGCCAACCGAAGGCAGCAAGGAAGTCACCAATTACCTTTTCCAGGACATGGAAAAGAAGTATGGCGGTATGTGGGACTTCGAAATTGACCCAATTAAAGCCGCCCATAAGATGATTGCGCACATCGATGAAAAGCGTAAAGCCCTGGGTATCGATAAAGCCAGGGAGCGTATACTTTACGATATGGCCATGAGGAGAGACCTGGAAGGCTAGTTACGGATTGAGGAGGATGAAAGAATGTCCAAGATAATCGCATCGGCGGCCATCCAAGGCGCCCATAAAATAGTCGAACGGGCGGAGAAAAAGTGGCGGGAGGCGATGGAGAAGTGGGGGGCCAACGAACCGGTGGGCTTTCCCAATACCGCCTATTATCTCCCCATCATCTACGGAATCTCCGGCATGAAAGTGGAAAAACTCGGGGACATGGAAGCGGTCTTAAAAAAATGTAAAGCTCTACTGCCGCCGCCGGTTAAAGCGGAGCACCACCTGCCCTACCTGGGGCCGACGCTCGACGCCGGCATGATAACATTCTGGGCCGAGGAAATAATCGAAGCGATAAGATATCTGGAAAACCCGAACTTCTACGTACGGGGGGAGGACATCACCGATAGCAATATCTGGCTCGGCGCCGCCGACGATATCATCATGAGGAAACGCGGCGTGGAGTTCGTCGATGGCACGGCACCCGGCTTCGCCGCAATACTCGGCGCGGCGCCCACGCCGGAGATCGCCAAAAACATCGCCGAAGAGCTACAGAAAAAGAACCTCTACGTCTTCATGGCCAGCGAGCACAAAGGCGAGAGGTTCGCCGAGCAACTCATCAAAGCGGGCGTCCAGATAGGCTGGGGCACCCGGCTGGTCTCCTTCGGGCCGGATGTCAGCGCCACGGTCTTCGCGATGGGCTTCGCCACCCGGGCGGCCATGTCCTTCGGCGGCATTGAAGCCGGCGACTACCGCAAGATACTGATTTACAATAAAGACCGCGTCTTCGCCTTCGCCATGACCATGGGCGATGTCACCGACGAATGGTACGCCAACGGCGCCGGCGCCATCAACTGGGGCTTCCCGGTCATCGCCGACA